>CANJZR010000377.1 GCA_947479075.1 Planctomycetaceae bacterium | reverse complement strand
GATTTTCGATTGGGCACCAGATGCCGCCATTCCCCCGAGAAGAACGTATAAGCGACGTATGCCAGCCCGTTAAACGCAAAGCCCCACATTAGCGTGAAGTGCCAAGCCATCCCCTCAGCCAGACGGGACGACAGCCCGAAGATCCTGTAGAACCACTCGGGAAAGAATCGGAACAGCACTCGATCACCGATGCGAATCTGGTAGACATCATGGGCCCAGTAAATCAGCAGTCCGCTCCAGATCATCCCACTCAGCAGGACGACATTCATCCAATGCATCCAACGAATCGGACGCGGATGTTTGTATTCCAATCGTGACACGATCGACCTCCGAACAGCGAGGAGTGGAAACGAACAGCCGTCAGCTATCGGTCAGAGACAAGGACAGCTGGGGTTGATCAGCCTGCATCACGACTGATCGCCGACCGGGGAGATGCTCGACAAATTACTTCTTGTCCATCTTGTCATCCGACATCTTCCCGTCCGACATTTTTCCATCAGACATTTTCTCCATCCCCATCTTGTCGTCAGCCATTTTGTCCATGCCCATCTTGTCGTCCGACATTTTCGCTTCGGCGGATGAACTCATCTTGTCGCTCGAGGATTCGGACTGGCAGCCTGAGACGAACAAGGTCAGTCCCAGAAGAATGGTCGTAGCAGCAACGGTAGCGGTGTCGTTTTTCATGGAAACAATCTCCTCACAGAACGGGTACTGGAAACATGAACCAGGGAAAGCCAACCCCAAGTCCAGTTGCCAACATGCAACTGCCTGGGTGGTCCGGTTCACGTGAGCGACACCATTCAGATGTCGGACCCGGAAAGCGGTTACAGACTTTTTGCGAAGTCTCTCAGAATTCAAAAATCACGGACTGACCAGCGGCAGCAATACGAACGCCTAGGGCTCCTGGCGAGCCTTCAGGATGGCCTGGATGAGATCCTCGGGAACTTCAATCGGCCCCGTGTCTTCTTCCTCTTTTCGCAGGGCTTCCTGGCTGGCGACGATCGTTGCCTCGTAGTTGTGCAGATATGACCGGCAATGATCGCAGCACAGCAGATGCAGCTTAAAGGCAGCCACCCGCGACAGCGGCAACTGACCATCCAGATAGTCTGCGAGTGATTCAATCAGTTGTTTGCAGGTCAACATGGGGGCTGTCCTCCAAACAGCGGATCGAGCAATGTACGCAATGCCTGACGGGCCCGGTGCAGACGCACTTTCACGACAGCTACACTCAGGTCCAGCATCTGTGCAACGGTCTCTGTGTCTAACTCTTCGATGTCACGCAGGAGCAGTATGGTACGGTGAGATTCCGCCAGCTGGGCAATTTGCTCACGAATGATCTGCCGCGTTTCCGCCCGTTCCACCTCGTTGGACGTTTCCCCCCAACGCGGTGTGGGTTTGGACTGGTGACCATCACTGAGGAAAGTGGGGAGCAATTCGTCGATCGACTCCTCCGGGTGCCGCCGCTGAGACCGAAGTTTCATCAGGCAGGTATTCACGACAATCCGGTGCAGCCAGGTCGACAATCGAGCCCGCCCATCAAACGTCGGCAGAGCCTTGAAGGCACTGAGAAACGCATCCTGAACAGCGTCCCGGGCATCCTCTTCCGACACCAGAAACCGCCTGGCGACCGACAACATCCGCCCACTCTGGGTACGCACCAGTCTCTCAAAAGCTGCTCCTTCACCAGCGCGTAATCCCACAATCAGCGTTTGTTCTTCCGCCGATGCGTGATCCTTGCCCTGTTCTGGAGGATTCATGCTCCAAAGGCTAAATCCCTGAAGCAGGTTCGGCAACGATGGGAAAAAAATTGTGGCTGGCTTTCCGCCCGATAAGGCGCGGCATGTTTCAAGACTATCGAGGGTCGAGCCCCCGCCACAGAGTATTTGATCGATTTGAGGCTCTGCGGAAACAGGGAGACTCCGGCACGGGGACCATCGCTGCTCATTGCCTGTGAGACGCATCACAGAAGCCGATGTCACATAGTCCTACAAAACTTGCAGAGGAGAATGACGGCATCAATCCGCTACGGTGCCCTGTGATCAAAATGTGAGTCGCAAAACTCGCTCACTCAACGCTGACAGCTTCGCGGAGTATTGCCTGACGGTTGCGAACCATTCGGAGAAAAGCTGATTACTTCTTGGCTCGGTGCAGCTTCAAGCGGCGCACTGCCAGGATGCCCACAGCGGTTGCAACAACAAAGAGAACCAGCGGAAGGAGATGCACGGGTTCTGCAGCGTGTGCGGGTGATGTGGGTTCCGTCGTGCCGTGACCAGGGTGGCCGAATGCCACTGGACTGACGACAGCCACCAAAAACGCCGCCAAAACAGACCATAACCTCTTGAGCTGCATGATGTTCGCCGTGCGGAGCTGTTTGCCACTTGATCCAGGTGATCCTGAAACACCAGCTTACCAAGTCATCCGCGCCGGTCCAATCCCGGACGAAGGACATTCAAACCGTTTGGCCTCACGTGCCTTACGTCATGAATCACCTCAGATGGCTCCCTCCTCATACCTGACACACACCGCAGGTTGGACCGCGAACATGTCCAATCCTTGGACAATCGAGAGTCCCTGGTCATCGATCCCCCTGAATCCGCTGACGTTTCTTCGCTAAACCCGCCTGCGATGGTCATTTGCGTGAGCTAGGTTTGACGGCAGGATTGTTTCCTTCTTTGGGGAACTCCCGTGTCTGATGAACTGCGAAGGCGTCACGTGTCTACCTCTTCCCCTCGTTCCGATCACGCTCTGGCATCTGTCAGGCCGAACCGCGAGTTGTTCGTCCATTTGCAGCCATTCCCGTGCGAATCGAGCCCTGGCCTGCTCCAGGAATGGCGGAACCTCGAACAGCGCAGCCTCCTCCGCAACCCGTTTTTGTCCCCCGCATTCCTCTATCCCCAGTGGCAGTTCGCGGAAGGGGCCCCCCAAGCTCAGCTGTTGACGGTGGTCGATCGGGACGGGCACTGGCAGTTCGCCGGACTCTTTGAGCGAGTTCGTGGCACGCGCCGGTTACCACTCCCGCATCTGCGGGCTGCTGAGACCAATCACACCTTCATGACCGGTTGCCTCATCGACACGGAGCGGAGCGAATCAGTGATTGACTCGCTCTGGTCTTATCTGCGTCAGCAACACTTGCATGGTCTTTCTTTTCCGATGTTTCCCGTCGACAGCCCACTGGGAAGCCTCCTGAAAAGACAGTGCGAGAAAACAGGTGCGATCACGACGGTCGATGACCTTTGCCTGCGAGCGACCGTGACGCCTCAGAGTGGGACCGCGATGTCGGCCAAGCGGGCGAAGAGCCTGCGTCGTGGCCGCCGCGCTCTGGAAAAGGTCGGTCAGGTCTCATTGCGGTTCGACCACTGTCCAGTTGACGATCTCTCCGCAGTCGAGAGGTTTTTGTTCCTGGAATCACTCGGCTGGAAAGGGGCGTCACAGTCCGCCATCGCCTGCCGTATGAGCGAGGTCCAGGCCTTCAAGGCCACAGCCCGCGTCCTGGCCGAGCAGAACCGAATCCACTTTGCCGAGCTGCATGTTGACGAGCGGGTCATCGCCAGCATGTGTCTGTTCCGGTCGGGGTCGGATTACTACGCCTTCAAGATCGGCTGGGACCCGCAGTTCGAGCGTGGATGCCCGGGGTTCCTGCTCGCTGCCGACCTGCAGGAGAACATGCAACAGCTTCCGGAGTGCCAGAGTATTGACAGCTGTGCCTGCCCGGGAAGTTTCCTCGACCACATCTGGCCGGGTCGCATGCCGATCGGTACAGCACTGTTCACCACGACGACCTGGGGGAGCCTCGCTGTCCGGGGAACCCGCCTGGCCAGAAAGATCTTCCGTCGGGTGCGAGGCAGTTCACGCACCACCGACGGAACAGCGGAGCAGAACATCCACGAAGCACTGGAACCGGAAGAGGAACGGACATGAGTTGGTTGAGCCGACTGAATTTCACTCCGCGAGAGTTCGCTCCTCGTCCCTCAGACCACCGCCCTGCCCTCGATGGCGTGCGCGGGATCGCCATTCTGACAGTGTTCCTGTACGACTGCCTGAAGGTGCCCTCGGGCGGAGTCGTGAACACACTGTTGCGTAAGGCCAGCCACTCGGGCTGGATTGGCGTCGATCTGTTCTTCGTGCTCTCGGGATTCCTGATCACCGGTATTCTGATCGACTCGCGGGGCAAGTCGGGCTACCTGCGGAGCTTCTTTGCCCGGCGGTCTCTGCGGATCTTTCCGCTCTATTTTTTGGCGCTATGGATCACCTTTATCCTGGTCCCGCAGATCGCTGAATTCTGGAGTCCCGCCCAAAGCGTGGCGCGCCGCATCGGCGAATTGTCGCAGGACCAGCTGTGGTTCTGGACTTACCTGCAGAACTGGCGATTCGCCTTCCAGGGCCACTGGCCGCATGTGAACTATCTGAATCACTTCTGGTCGCTGGCCGTTGAAGAACAGTTCTATCTGGTCTGGCCATTTGTCGTCGGGTGGTGCTCGCCGCTCGCCCT
>CANJZR010000376.1 GCA_947479075.1 Planctomycetaceae bacterium | reverse complement strand
GCTCTTTCGGATGGACTCAGAGCTGCGATTAACTCCGCTGTCGAAACGAAGTCCGTCCTGCCTGCGGAGGCAGCGACCTCCTCGGCGGAGAGGGCCCGATCATAGAGCTGGGTGATGCCGACGCTCCCTTTGAGGAGTCGATTCCCCCCGCCATCGGTTCCGTGCCGCAGTCCAATAACAATCTGAGCGGAACCGGGCTCAAAGGTGGTGACATTACCACTGTCGTACGGATTCCCGTAGAGCTGGCCATCCCGGTAAGCAGTGATCGTGCCGTCGTCCGAGTAGACAACCGCCAGATGCACGGGACGCGTGGCAGCATCGCTCTCTTCGGGACCGCCAAAGCTCTGGGAGCGGACAAAACCTTCACTGCCCGCCATCCAGCGTTTGGGCTCCCGCTCGGCAAAGACGATCGAGTCAAAGCGATTGCCGTCGGTCGTCTGGACACCGATGACTCCACCTCCCGACTGATCAAGAGTGGCCAGTTGCACCCAGGCTTCCAGCGTCTTGGCCCGCAATTTGACAGGGATCGGCGATGAGGTCAGATAGCCCGTCTTCCCGTCGAGGATCAGGCACCCATCCTTCAGCTTGGTTCCCGGACGGGCGTTTCCCTGCAGCGTGCCCACCTGGTCATTGAGTGGCTGGTCTTTCTCTGCCTTGGAAAAGTCCCAGCGGGCAATCGGCAGAGGGGCGGGGCGAGAGCCAGGCTGAGATCGTTCCTGAAGGAGTTGCTCCCGCACGGGAGTCTCTAATGCCCGCAGCTCATCGCTGGTGCTCTGCCACTTGGACCTGGTGGCGGCCAGTTGTTCGCGGATCGAGTCCGTGATGATCTTCCGCTCGCCATGCCGAACTCCGTCGAGACACGAGGCCAGCTGGTAGTACTCGGCCTGCGTGATCGGGTCGAACTTGTGGTCATGGCAGCGGGCACAGTTCACCGTCAGGCCCAGGAAGGTTTGCCCCACCGTGCCGACCAGATCTTCCATCTCGTCTTGCCGCACGACCGCCCGCATGGCGGCGCTCTGCTGGGTGTGCCCCACTTCGTCGTAGGGAGCGGCCACGAGGAATCCCGTTGCGGTGATCCCGTCTGCATCATTCGGCTTCAGCAGGTCACCGGCAATCTGCAATCGGGCGAACTGGTCGTAGGGAAGATCCTCGTTCAGTGACCGAATCACCCAGTCGCGATACGGCCACGAATTCGTTCGCAGCTTGTCGCGTTCAAAGCCCTGGCTTTCTCCATAACGCGCGAGATCGAGCCAGTGCCTGGCCCAGCGTTCACCGTACTGAGTCGAGTTCAGGTACTTGGCGAGCAAGGCGTCGTACGCTTCGGAGGTCGGTGATTTCTCAAACGCAGCGATGTCTTCTGGTGTGGGGGGCAACCCCGTCAGGTCGAACGCCAGTCGCCGCACCAGCAGCCGGGGCTCAGCCGTTGCGGAGGGCGTGATTTTGTGTTCCGCGAGTTTTGCCAGAACAAACCGATCGATCGGATGGGATGCCCTCGCACCCCACTCGCTCGGGACTGCGGGAAGGTCAGGTTTCTTCAGCGGCTTGAGCGACCACCAATCATAACCCGCTCGTTTCTCGGAGGAATATCGATAGGGGTCAATCGCCGCGGTGCCCCATTTGCCCCCTTGAAGAATCCAGGCTTTAAGCAAGGCTTCTTCGTCCGCAGTCAGTTTCTCTTTGGGCGGCATCTCACCGCTGTCGACCCGCTGCCACAGAACACTCGCCGCCAGATCGCCCCCCACGACAGCTGCGCCCGACTCGCCCCCTTTGGCCAGGAGAGACTCTTCACTGAGGTCGAGTCCTCCTTTGGGGTCAGCTCCGTCATGGCATTCGAGGCAGTGCCGGGCCAGCAGTGGAGCGATCTGGGTGTCGAAATCGATCGATTTATCCGCAGCGTGAATCGGGAGACTGACCCCTGCCGCACACAGAAATACAGCCCAGATCGTTCGGATGAGTAAAAGGTGAATTTGCATCTGGACGTTCTCTCCCAGTCACTGTCGCAGTCATGGCATTCCGTACCCGCAGACAGCCATTCCATCGTAACATGAGCCGGGATTGATGCCTACGAATTGCGAGGACTGCATGTCACCGCAAAATCTCTCGTTCACGCGATTTCCCGAGTTGAGTTCACTATCATTTGACGGTTCATGACAGAGATGGGGCGAGCGCCCCGCACACAATCGACTGACGGACTGCCAGAACCAGAATGTCCAGCATCACACTGCCATCCATCGAAGACAAAGTCCTTGCCGGAGAGCGGCTCTCGTTTGACGAGGGGATGTTCCTCGAAGAACACGTCGATACGCTCACACTCGGTCGACTGGCCAACATTGTTCGCGAACGCAAGAACGGAAACTTCGCGTATTACAATACGAACATCCACCTGAATCCGACGAACGTGTGCGTCTATCGCTGCACATTCTGCGCATTCCGGTCGGACCTGAAGTCAGACAAGTCGTACGTCTTCTCCGATGACATGGTTCGCGAGCGAGTGCTCGAAGCCAAAGCGAGTGGCGCGACCGAGATCCACGTGGTCGGCGGGCTGCACCATCTCAAGAAGTTCGACTGGTATGTGAATCTGATCCGGGTCATCCATGAAACATGGCCGGAGATTCACATCAAGGCCTGGACCGCTGTCGAAATCAACTGGTTCGCCCATCTGACCAAGCAGCCCTACAAGTGGGCGCTGGAGCAGATGCGAGAGGCGGGGCTCGGCAGCCTGCCGGGCGGCGGGGCGGAGATCTTCGACCAGTCGGTTCGCGAACAGATCTGCGAACACAAAGCCGACTCGACCAGCTGGGTCGACATTCACCGGGCGGCTCATGAGCTGGGCTTGCGCTCGAACGCCACGATGCTGTACGGACACGTCGAGCAAGCAAAGCACCGCATCGATCATCTCTGCCAGCTGCGCGCACTGCAGGACGAGACCGGCGGGTTCCAGACATTCATTCCGCTGGCGTTCCACCCCGAGAATACGGGGATGCAGCATATCCCGAAGCCGACCGGGAACATGGATCTGCGGATGGTCGCGATTTCTCGTCTGATGCTCGACAACTTCGACCACATCAAGGCTTACTGGATCATGTTGGGCGAGGCGATTGCTCAGGTGGCACTCGCCTTCGGAGCCGACGACATCGACGGCACAGTGGTCCATGAACTGATCTATCACGATGCCGGGGCCAAGACCCCCGAAGGCCTGCCCGTCGACCAGCTGCTCCGCATGATTCGCGAAGCCGGACGTGAACCGGTCGAACGCGATACCCTTTACCGCCGCGTGATTCGCGACGGAGCCCAGTGGACCATCGGCGAACCGGTGATGGCGTAACGGGTAAATAACAGCGAGCGGCAGACGTGAGTCTGCCGTGAAACGCAGCTGAATTGGCAGCACAGCCCGACGCAGCAAATTTACAAGCTCGCAAATTCTTTAATTGCTCAATGCCGTACCATTTAGTCACGTCGATCCACGGCAGACTGACGTCTGCCGCTCGCTCAAACGAAAGAAGCCCGGGGAATATTTCCCCGGGCTTCTCGTATTCCGTACCGAAATCAGCGGGCTGATCGCGGCAATCACTGAAGAACTAGTTCAGGATCTTGGCGGTGTCCTTGATGGTCGCAGCCACGCCGTCCTTGGTCAGCTCGCCAGCCTTGAAGCTGCTGCTCGCAGCGACCTTGCCGCCGACCCACATCACGACGGTGACTTCGGAGTCAGCTGCGATCTTGTACTCTTCAGGACCAGCGACGCCATCGAAGGTGGTCAAAGGGGTCTTCGTGATTCCCTTTTCCTTGGCGACCGTCTTGAGAGCGGCTTCGGTTTCTTCTGGCTTGTCGGTCATCAGAACGACGAACGCAGCCATCTTCTTGTCCGAGTTTGCACTGACAACGCCATCGATTCCCTTGGTCAGGTCAGCGATTTCAGGAGTCATCTTGCGAGCGAAGATGCTCACGGTCGGCTTGTTGCCATAGCGGCAGCGATAGCACAGTTTTTCTCCGGCGGAGGGGCCCGTCACATCGGTGACGTAGAATGGCTCAACAACTTCACCAACAGCCAAACCCTTGTCTGCGGCCTGAGCCACAACGCAAGCAGCGAACATCGCTACCAAAGCAAACAACTTCTTCATGGATTCTCTCCGTGTTAGAGCGTGATCGCCATCAATCACTGGCCCACGCCAGGAAGGTCGGCATTCTTGCCCGCGAGTCACTTAAGCTAGACAGGTCGAACGAATCGACTGCGTGGGATTCTACAAGCAAAACTCCTGCCGGACCAGCGTCATGGCCCTCGCAGGGACCATTCGAGCGTCGCAAGTTCTAGTCTCACAGTGCATTCCAACTTCTTTGCCGAATTCTCGGGGCAGCCTGAAAATCCACTCCTCGGGCCATGTTTTCAACTGTGGCCATCCGTTTTGTACAACCTGCTCTTTTCATGGCCACGCGACATCGAGCGCGGGAAGCGTCCGGCTCCTTTTGCCAAGCGGGACCCGCTTCTGGTATCT
>CANJZR010000375.1 GCA_947479075.1 Planctomycetaceae bacterium | reverse complement strand
TGCACAACTCAAGCGTCCGCTTACAGTTCTCGCTAACACAGAGCAGGGGCGATCATGCGAGAGCCCGCGACACCCCCCGGAATCGAAGGCGTGGCCGCTCCCTCCGGGCTCATGCGAGCCTGGGGATCGCTCGTCGATTTTTGTTTTCCCACGCTCTGTCCGTACTGCGGACAGCATGAGGCCAGCGGCGACTCTGGCTCGCTGTTTTGCCCGGATTGTGAGGCCAACTGTGCCGCACTGGCGGGACGGCAGTGCGCTCGATGCAGTGCCTCTGTCGGTCCACATATTGACGCCTCGGCAGGATGCGTTCACTGCCGCGACGAACGTTTTGCATTCGAGGCGGCATGTTCTCTGGGGCCATATCGAGAGGGGCTCAAATCGGCGTGTCTGCAGGCCAAGATGCGGTCGGGGCATTCCATGACGGTCGGCCTCGCTCAGCTGTTGTGGCGTCAGCGGGGTCATCAGATCGAAAGTTGGAAACCCGATCTGATCGTGCCGGTGCCGCATCACTGGTGGGAACGGCTGAGACAATTCCATCTGGTCCCGTTAAATCTGGCCGAGACTCTGGCGAGAAAGACCCACAAACCGTTACGGCTCGACATCCTGCGTAAGACCAGGCGTACCGAGAAACAGGCTCTGCTCCCGGTGACCAAAAGGCGGGCGAATCTCAAGGGGGCTTTCGCTGTCGGAGGGAAAGCCGATCTCGGCGGCGCAAGTGTCCTGCTCGTGGATGACATCCTGACGACTGGTTCGACCGCTCACGAATGCGAGAAAACCCTCAAGCTCGCGGGAGCAGCCGAGGTTTATGTCGCCGTGATTGCGAGAGCGAGTTCCCGGTGATTGGCAGGCGGTGACTGGCCGACTACGATAGGTGCTGCTGTGCTGCGTGCGTTGTCTGATTTGGGGCGAGCGGTTTGACTGTTCGTGCCCGAAGGTCATGCCGCTTCGAAGCATGGTTGCCGGACTGCGGCTTTCAACCGCCAGGACACCTCGCGATGACTCAAGAGAACTCGATGAAGCCTTACGCCTTGCCCCCTTTGGGATGGAACCCCTCTTCCTCAGCTGCGGGGACCACTCCCGGCAGCTTTGCTCAGCGTGGGAAGATCGCCCCGGGTGTCGAAGGCCGCTGGACGTTCTCTTCGCCCGATACCCCCGGCATGCCTCAGCCCAGCGAGAAGACCGCATGGGATTTTCTGCCCGAGGGATGGGAGACGACGGAGTTCCCGCTGCACCGCGAGACTGACTCCGTGGCTATACACGATGCCGCCCATTCAGCACCGGAAAGGTTTGCTGACGAAGTTGGAGACGTGATTTATACCTTCGTGCAGGCAGACGGCACCCCCAGAACGGTGATTCTCGGAAAGTCTTTCGCCGACTTCACCCCCAGCACCCAACTCGAACACGCCCGCCTCGGCATCATTACTCCGGAGATGAAACGCGTCGCTGAGCGGGAAGGCCACCTGACCCCTGCTCAGGTTCGCGATGAAGTGGCTGCGGGCCGGATGGTGATCCCGGCGAACAAAGTGCATCTGGGTTACCAGCTTGACCCAATGGCCATCGGCCGGGCGTCAAAGACCAAGATCAACGCCAACATGGGGGCGTCGCCCGTCTCATCGAGTACCGACGAAGAAGTCGAGAAGCTCAAGTGGGCGGAACGCTGGGGCGCTGACACGGTGATGGACCTCTCGACCGGGGGCAACATCAATGAGTGCCGCGAGGCCATCGTTCGCAACAGTAACGTGCCGATCGGGACGGTACCGATCTACTCGATGATCATCGGGCGGAAGCTGTATGACCTGAACATGGAGATCATTCTCGACTCGCTCCTGGAGCAGGCGAAGCAGGGCGTCGACTACTTCACGATTCACGCGGGGGTGCTGCACGATCATTTGCAGTACGTGAAACGGCGGCTGATCGGGATCGTCTCGCGCGGAGGCTCGCTGCTGGCCAAGTGGATGATCGACCATGATGCCGAAAACCCGATGTACACCGGCTGGGATGACATCTGCGACATCATGCGGGAGTACGATGTCACCTTCTCCATCGGCGACGGGCTGCGTCCCGGTGGTCTGGCCGATGCCACTGACCAGGCCCAGCTGGCCGAGCTGTGTACCCTCGGCGAACTGACCGAACGAGCTTGGCGGAAGGGCGTGCAGGTCATGATCGAAGGCCCCGGCCACGTGCCCTTCGACCAGATCGAATACAACATGAAGCTGCAGCGGACGCTCTGCCACGGGGCTCCGTTCTACGTCCTCGGGCCGCTGGTGACCGACATTTTTCCGGGTTACGACCACATTACCAGTTGCATCGGAGCCACAGCTGCGGGTTATCACGGGGCCAGCATGCTGTGCTACGTGACTCCCAAGGAGCATCTGGGCCTGCCGAAGAAGGACGATGTGAAGCAGGGATGCATCGCTTACAAGATCGCTGCTCACGCCGCTGACGTGGCTCTCGGAATCCCCGGGACCCGTGACCGCGACGATGAACTGACCAAGGCCCGCGCGGCCCTCAACTGGGAGAAGCACTTCGAGTTGAGCTTCGACCCCGACACCGCTCGGGCGTACCACGACGAGGATCTGGATGTCGACACCGACTTCTGTGCCATGTGCGGTCACGACTGGTGCAGCGTTCGCATCAGTAAGGAGATCGTCGAGTTCGCCAGTGGCAAGGACCAGGGCTACCGCTGGGACAAAGCCAAGGTCACAGCTGCTCTGACCGACGAACAGAAAGAGATCCTGGAAAAACGCGGCGTCCTCTCGCCCGATGAGATTCACAAGCTCGCCAGCAAGACCCGCAAAGCCCTCGGCGCCGACGCCGGGAAAAAAGCCGACTGCCACAGCGATTACGTCGATCCGGACGCCGCCAAGAAGCTGCAGGCGGATGAACTGGTTCAACTGGGGCAGTGACAGAGACTTATCACAGTGCGGAGCAGTCGACGCTTGTCACACGAATGGCAATAATCCGAGCTCTGCCTGGTGAGTCAACGCTCTCGCTTCACCAACCCGAAGCGTGAGCGAGGGCGAACCTGAGAAGACTTCATCCAACATCATTCGCCCTCGCTGACGCTTCGGGTTAGTAAGCGGCCAGTCTCCCTCCGCATTGCCCGTCCAACTTGATTGATGAAAGCCACACAAGGTCATCTCATGCCCGCTGCCACGAAGAATGTTCCCGATGCTCAAGGTCGTTTCGGGGAGTTTGGTCGTCGTTTCGTTCCCGAGACGTTGATGCGGGCGCTGGAGGAGTTGACGGAAGAGTATCTGCGGGCCAAGTCTGACCCTCTGTTCCAGAGTGAACTGGCTGATCTCTACAAGCACTTCGTCGGACGCCCGAGTCCGCTCTACTTCGCGGAACGGCTAACGGAGTATGCGGGCGGGGCCAAGATCTACCTCAAGCGAGAGGATCTCAACCTCACCGGGGCTCACAAGATCAACAACACCATCGGCCAGGTCTTGCTGACCAAGCGGATGGGCAAGACACGTGTCATCGCCGAAACCGGCGCCGGTCAGCACGGCGTCGCGACGGCCACAGCCTGTGCCCGGTTCGGACTCCCCTGTGTCGTCTACATGGGCGAGGAGGACATCCGCCGTCAGAAGCTCAACGTCTTCATCATGAAAATGATGGGAGCCGAAGTCCGCCCGGTGACCAGTGGTTCGCGGACGCTGCGGGATGCGATCAACGAAGCGATGCGCGACTGGATGGCCAGCGTGGAGGACACGCATTACATCCTCGGATCAGTTGTCGGCCCGCACCCGTTTCCGATGATCGTGCGTGACTTCCAGTCAGTCATCGGGAAAGAATGTCGCCAGCAGTGCCTCGACCAGCTGGGGCGGTTGCCCGATGAGGTCATCGCCTGTGTCGGCGGCGGGTCTAACTCGGCGGGGATTTTCTATCCGTTCGTCGAAGACCGGACCGTTTCGCTTGTCGGTGTCGAAGCGGGTGGCCGTGGCCCTAATCCCGGCGACCATGCCAGCCCGCTCTCCTACGGCGTGAAGGGCATCCTGCACGGCAGCTACAGCTACGTGCTGCAGGACCACGACGGCCAGACACTGGATGTTCACTCCATCTCCGCCGGTCTCGACTACCCCGGCGTCGGTCCTGAGCACAGCTACTGGAAAGACACCGGCCGCGTGACCTACACCGCGATGGAAGACGGGGAAGCCCTCGCCACCTACCAGCTGGTCGCCCGCCAGGAAGGCATCCTCCCCGCGATCGAAAGTTCGCACGCCATTGCTCAGGCGATCGAGAACGCGAAAAAGCGGTCTCCCGACGATGTCATCGTTGTGTGTCTGTCGGGCCGCGGCGACAAGGACGTCTACGAGATCGCCCGCCTGACGGGGCAGGATCTGTAATATCCCGCCTGACGAAGTGTCTGGCTCAGCGACTTACCAATTGGCACTGCAACGTGCGGTTGGGGATGGATCGTACAAATCCTTGTTGTGCCCGTTGTCGTACTGAGTAAGATCGAGCGATGCTGTCCCGTGCGCTCCTCTT
>CANJZR010000374.1 GCA_947479075.1 Planctomycetaceae bacterium | reverse complement strand
GACGAGTTTCCCTGCCACACGACCAAGGCCCCGATTCGTGTGTTGCGTTCGCTTGAGTACTACAAGAACGATCCAGCCTTCAAGCTGGCGACCGTCGGTTACAAGTGCGGTTCCTGCAGCTTGACGCTAAGCGAGGCGGGCCGTGCGAAAGATGGCCTCGGCGGCAAGGACGGTAAGGGGATCGCCAAGGCGAAATGCCCCAAGTGCCAGCAGAAGTTTGGTGACAACCTGCTGATCTCACTGGCTGAGCCAGCACCTGCTGAGTCGGCTCCTGCGGCGGAGTAACTCTGCCCACACAGTGGGCAGCACACACTGATGCAATCGTCCAGAGACGCTCTCCCTCGCTCACGCTTCGGGTTCGTAAAGACTCATTCAGCCCCTGGATGCGCTGAGGTCCTTCTCTGGACATGCTCTATTCCAGCCGTGGCGCGAGCATGGGGCGTGTGTCACAGTGAGGGCGGGGCCGCTTGCACGACTGGCAGTCTACCGAGACACTGGGGGCGAACTATTTCTCCCGCATCCCCACGGTCTTTGCCATGTCTCGTGAGCTCGCTCAACGTCTGTTTCAAGAACTCGAACAGCTGCCGCTGATCGATCCCCATTCGCACATTAACCCGCATGCAGCTGCGTCGAAAACGCTCGCGGACATTCTGGGTTACCACTACTACACGGAACTGGCCCATTCAGCGGGACTGCCGAAGGAGCGAATTGAGGAGCCCGGGATCTCCCCCAAGGAGAAGGTCGGTCGACTGATCGAAAAGCTCGGTGAGATCGACAACTCGGTCCAGTTGAGCTGGTTTCTGGACTTGGCCAAAACGTTCTTCGGATTCGAGGACGACCGTCTCACGCTCCAGAACTGGGAACGTCTGTATGACGCCTCTGCCAAGAAGATGGCGGAGCCCGACTGGGAAGAGCAGGTGCTGAAGATCAGCAAGCTCGAGGCGGTGTTTCTGACAAATGACTTCGACGATCCGCTGACCGGCTTCGACACCAGGCGGTACATCCCGTGCCTCCGCACCGACGATCTGGTTTTCCACTTTGAGAACCCCGCGACACGGGAACGATTCGCTAAGGCGACCGGGATCACTCCCACCAGTGCTGCGACCATTCGCGATGGGATCGGGAAGCTGTTCTCGCACTTCAAGGCCAACGGCGTCCGGGCCTGTGCGATTTCGCTTCCGCCCGACTTCTCGCCCGCAGCTGTGAGTGATGGGCCGGGCCTCGACAGCGCCTTGGCGAAGGTGCTCAGCGGGCAGGGCTGTGCGGACTCGCGCCGGTTGGTCTCGCAGTTCGTCTTTTGGACGATTGCTCAATACTGTGCCGAGTTCAAGCTGCCGTTCGACCTGATGATCGGGGTCAATCGCAAGGTCTATCCACAGGGGGTCTACCAGGGCCAGGACCTGTTCGATCACCGCGTCTCACTGATCCAATATAAGGAACTGCTGAACGCCTTCCCGCAGGTGACCTTCCCGATCTCCGTCCTGGGGCAGACCAGTAATCAGGAGCTCGTGAGCTACGCCTGGATCTTCCCGAATGTGGTGACCAACGGGCACTGGTGGTACTCCAACATCCCGAGCTATATCGAACTCGACACCCGTTCCCGGCTCGAAGCAGTGCCACGCACCAAGCAGGTCGGCTACTACAGTGACATGTACAAGCTGGAGTTCGGCTTGCCGAAATTCCGCATGTACCGTCGCATCCTGGCCAAGGTGCTCGCCGAGGACTTTGTCATCGGCCGCAACTGGTCAGAAGCCCGGGCACTGGAGCTGGGCCAGACAGTCCTGCGCGGAAACGTCGAACGCATTTTTAGCGTGTAACTGGCAGGAAGTGCCGAATCATGGGAGAGGCTGGGGGAACCGAAATCCCCCAGCTTCTCTGCGATAACCGGATTCCTCAATACTCCCGACAAAACCGTTATATTTTCACAAGTCGTCACAGGCTGCCGCCGATAAATGGGAAAGCGGAACGGATTCTCGACCGTTCTCGTGGGGGCAATCTTGCCCGCCTGATGCACCTGGAGGCGATGGGATGACCAGTTCAAAAACCCGCGTGAAGCGGTGGCTGCTAGCAACGGTCTTGGGCCTGATGGTCCTACCGAATACTGGTTGCCGTCTGCTCATCGGATTAACAGCAGACGCGTTTAACCTGGGGGCGTTCTGGTGGACGACTCCACTGATCCCCGTGTCGCCTTACATGAGCCAGAAGGTGGAAGACGCCTACTGGGATGAAGAGCGATACGCCAAGGTGCCAATCCTCGACCCGGTCGAGGGTGAGAATGCACCTCTGTTCTGTCTCGATCCGCCGTCCTCGGACGAAGTAATGCGGACCCTGCCAGACAGCACCTCGGGTGGTGTGGCCTTCCTGGCAGAGACGAGCCGCAACAACGTCCGAATCATCGTCGAGCCGATGGTCGACCGTCTGGATGACTGTCGCTTCGTCCCGATGGTTGGACCAGCCCGAATTCACCACTGCAGCTACAAGTGCACGATCTACTTTGAAGAGGTCAAGCGGTCCTACTGGCCGGTCCCCTTCACTCATCGTGACCAGCGTCAGGAAGTGGTCTACGTCGACCATGACCACTACATCCGCTGTGCGGGTCCAGACGCCAACAGCATCACGTTGGAAAGCGAATAACGATCCCTGCGGGTATCGAGAACTCCAGGTGACACGGAGGCTCGGTCAGGAAACTGATCGGGCCTTCGTTTTTTGCTGCGCTCACAAATGAGTACAGTGGGGAAATCATCTTGTTCCCCAGCGGGTCATTCTCGACCCCTCTCGATCGGAGAGACTCATGCCGCGCTCGCGTTTGATGTTTCGGTCGTTGTTTTGGATCGTATCGACAATTGTCGGGCTCATGGCCCTGTCGGCAGTACAGGCGGACGACGCATCCCCGTCCAAGTCGAAGTTCGTCGACCATTCGCTACTGGTCGCACCCGAGTTCCCCTGCACCTGGCCCGCTCATCCGTTTCCCCGGTTCCAGATCAATCAACAGCGGGTCATCGGTCCCGAATCGGCCTACAACATCGATACGCTGATTATCGATGGCAACACCGGCACCCAGCTGGACGTGCCGCCCCATTCGGTGGCGAGGCCCGACCTCAAGCGGGAGAAGTCCGGGCCCTACGGTCTCTCATACACCGACAAGATCGAAGCTTGGCAGTTCGGCGGTGAGGCGTGTGTTGTCGATGTCCGTGACCTGCTCGATCAGGCCGGGAACGGTATCAGCCCCCTGGTGAAGCCCGAGCACGTCGAGCGGTTTGAGAAACAGCACAGGCCGGTGCGTTTCGGCGATGTGGTGTTGTTCTACAGTGGATACTCCGACAAGTATTACCGACCGTTCCCCGAGGGGAGCCGCTTCCTGGCCGATGTCGTTGACCGCAAGGCTCCGGGCTATCCCGATCCCGATCCGGACTGCATGGAGTTCCTGGGGAAACGCGGGGTCATGAATCTGGGGACCGACAGCGCCAGCATGGGGCCGATGCCTGACCTGGCCGAGCCGACACATTACGCGGGCTTGAAGTACGGCATGATCTGGACGGAGAGCGCGACCAATCTGGGAGTGTTGCCGCCGACCGGGGCGTTCTACATCAATCTGGGCCCGAAGCATCAGGGTGGGCCATACGGAGCAGGGCGGGCCTTCTCCATCGTGGGCGGCGACCTCCCCGCGAAGCTGATTGCCTCCGCCAAAGCGAAGCGGGCGATCGACCTCTCGCCAACGCTCGCCCCCAACCTGCCGATCACTTCGCCGGGCATTGGAGCTGGTCAGCATCGTCAGGTCTATCTGAAGCTCGACTTCCTCTACTCCGAGTACCTCGACATGTGGCACCACACGCATCTGATGGATGCGATGGCGGGGACGCATCTGGTGCCACCCGCGTTTGCGTTGCCCCCCGCAGGCCCGGCACCGAATGAATCGCCGACCGTTCGCGGATGGTTGCAAGAGTACGAGAAGAAGTTCGGCAAACGTGGAACCAGTTCGATGACGACCGACAAGGTACCGCTCGATTGGACCTGCGGCCCGGTGCGAGTGATCGATGTCATGTCTCTCGTCGGCAGCCTCGACAAATTGAAGTGGCCCGAGTCACCTGAAATCAACGTGGCACACATCGAGGCTGTGGAGCAGGCACACGGGGCTTTGAAGCCTGGCGACATTGTTCTGTTTCGCACGGGGCATCTCGATGCGCACTTCAAGCCATCTCCGGATGACAAAGGGGTGTGGCTCGACCCACTGGCTGGGAAGTCGGAAGGGTGGCCCGCACCCGGTCCCGATGCGATTGTTTATCTCAAGTCAAAGGGCATCCGTTGTGTGGGTACCGACGCCCCTGATCTGGGTGGCGTGAATCAGCGTCGGGCCTTGATGACCTACTGGGCTCTGGGATCACATGAAATGGTCGGGGTAGAGTTCCTGTATCACTTGAAGGAACTCGACAAAGCCCCGAACGGGTACTTCCTGTTCGCCCCACTCAAGATCCGCGATTGCCACGGCGGCCCG
>CANJZR010000373.1 GCA_947479075.1 Planctomycetaceae bacterium | reverse complement strand
TCCGAAGATGACCGGATGGGGTGGCCAGTCACTCATGCGCGAGTCGCAGTCGGTTGCAGCGAGTGTGACAACACCGGGTACAAGGGACGGCTTCCGCTGGTCGAGGCTCTTGATCCGCAGGCTGGCGGCGTCGGCACTGCTCTGCTCCGCCGGGCCGACGTGCAGGAGATCGAGAAGGCTGCCATCGAGGCGGGCATGGTTCCGTTGCAACGCCGGGTCGTTGCGGCCATCGAATCCGGGCAGACGACGGTCCAAGAGGCGATCCGCGTACTGGGAATCGCGAAGTAGGATCGCGACGGGCTCACGGCTGGGATGAATGAATCACCGCAGAGGATCGAAATCGAGTGCGGCGGATCTGCTGCCAGTGTTACACGGTAGCCCTTTACGGGACTCTCCGAGCGCACGCCTGTTCCGAAACGCGTTGACCACAGTCCAGGCACTCTGGTCAACGTGATTGCCTCGCTAAAACGGCATCATCCAAGGAGTTGTTCAATCGGCGTGCCGGTACAGACTTTGAGCGGGCGGCCGATTGGTGTGATGAGTTCTTTGCCGAACTCGACACCCATGCGAGACAGTATCGTCGCGTAGAGGTTGGGGATCTCGATGGGGCTGGTCGGGGGAATGGGTTTGTCGTCGGTCTGCTGGTCGGCGGTCGTCGAGCCAATCACGCGGCCAGCTGCCAGCCCTCCCCCACCGATGACACATGAGAACCCATGCGGCCAATGATCGCGACCGCCGAGTGGATTGATACGCGGGGTACGACCGAACTCGCCGATGCACAGGATGATCGTTGAGGCCAACAGATCGCGGTCAACAAGATCCTTGACCAGTGACGCGAACGCGGGATCGAGAATCTGCGTCTGGGTCACATGGCCTTCATAGTTGTTCGCGTGAGTGTCAAAGCCGTTCAGCGTCACCTGAATTGAGCGGACGCCCGTCTCCACGAGGCGACGAGCGATCAGACATCCTCGACCAAATTGCGTGTCCCCGTATCGATTCAGTGTCTCCTGCGTCTCGTTGTCCAGCTCGAAGGCCTTGAGCTGTTCCGATTTCATCATGGAGATGGCGCGGTTGATGTTCTGGTCGTGCAGCGATTTCTCGACGCGGGCTTCACGTCCCTGGCGGAAGGCTTTGGACACAATGTCCAGATTGGACATGCGGCGTGCCTGGCGACTCGAGTCGACGCCCTGTCGCATATTACGGAGAGACTGACCCGGATCGAAAACACGGAACGCATCGTACTGGTCGCCGAGATAGCCTCCCCGCGGAGCTGCAAAATCGGGCCCATCGCAGAGAGCAACGCAGTTGGGGATCTCGATCCGGGGATCGGGTAATTCATGATTCAGAATCGAGCTGAGGCTGGGGTGCCGAACGGTTGGATCGGGACGATATGCCGTCTGCACGAAGTACGATCCGCGTTCGTGGTCGCCCTCCTTCGATGTCAGCGATCGAATCACCGAGAGATGCTGCATCTGCTCTGCCATCTGCGGCAGCAGATGGGCGATCTGCAAGCCGGGGGCGGTTGTCTTGATGGCCTGGATCTTGTCGCTGTTTTTTGATTCGGGATGTGGGTCCCAGGTCTCCATCTGGCTGGCCCCGCCTCCCATCCAGAGCGTAATCAGACATGTCGGTCGTTCGCTCCCCCGCTTCTCGACTGCGCGCCCCTCAATGGCCGGGAGCAGGAACGACACCCCGCTCGCCAGCACGACCCGCAAGGCGTCACGTCGAGACCAGTCGATTGAGGAGTGAGGCATGATGGGCCGGGTTTCGTGGAGTAAATGGGCCAAGGTACGCGGGGCGGGTGACAGAGAGCCGGAGTGGTCGAAAGCCGGTCAGTGATTCCAGGTGAACTCCGGCGAGTTGTACAACGTCCAGAAGATGTCTTCGAGAACCTGCTGGTCGGGCTGTTTGGGGGGCGACCCCAATTGGGGAGCAAAGTGAGCCCGCTCCGCTTCGGTCGGTCGACGGGTCAGACAGGTCAGGTAAACGTTGTCGAGCAGTGCTTCTCTGGTCGGCGAGAATTGGCGAATCGTCCCTGGTGTGGAGAACGGTCCCACCTTGGACATCTCGCGGGCGAACTCGCCATTCATGTTGAGAAGGGTCTGGGTAATCGTGGCTGTGCGTTGCTCCAGCTCCGCTTCGCCGGGATCGCCATACTGTTTGATGTAGTCGTTCTCGCGGAAGAGCCGAATCGCTCTCGTGAAGAGATGCGAATTCTGGTCAATCGTCTTCACCGAGTTGCTCTGCAACATGGCACCGATCACCTGCTCTGGACGAAGACGGCAGAGCGGGAAGATCGCCCAATGGCTTTCGAGTTCGCTCAGCTGGGCTGGCTCGTGCACAGCATGTACGGAACTCCTGCGGAACGCCTCGGTCGAGGTCATCACGCGGATCAGGCGTTTGAGTTGATAGCGATGTGAGCGGAAATCTGCCCCCAGCAGATCGAGAACCGCTGTCTGTTCTTGAAACGTCGGATCGTCTGGATCGGGCAGGTCATCCACGGACCGGTCGGTGAGGAACGGTTGGCCGAACATCAGACCCCAGATGCGATTCACGATCGCCCGCTCGAACCGCCTGTTCTCGGGATGCGTCACCCATTCGGCGAGGCGATCGCGAGGTGATCCGCTCGTGCCGCACCATTCGGGGTGGAACGGGACCTGCGGGGTGACCTGACGTTTCTCCAGCGTTTCGCGGTCCTCGACCTCAAACTTCTTGCTAGGGCGATCGACGACGCCGACCATCGTGTAATCCAGCTGTCCGAAACAGGCCGCCAGTCCCTCAAACTCAGTCTGCTTCCAATGCGCAAACGGATGGTTGTGGCACTGAGCGCAGTCGATTCGCTGTCCCAGGAAGGCTCGGACAGTTCGCCCCGCCAGTTTGTTGGCGTCGAACTCTTCGTTGGCCACACCCGCTGTGACATAATTGACAGCAGCTCGGTCAGTCCACACTCCGTCCTCGGCCAGCATGGATCGCACCATTCGGTCGTATGGCACGCTGTCGCGTAGCTGCTCGCTTAGCCAGTTCGTGAAGCGATCGCGGCGAAAGATGATAAACTGCCCGCCTTCGACACCGACGAACGCCCGGGCCAGTCGCTCCGCGAAATAGTTGTGAAACCGGGGGTCGTCGAGAATCGCATTGGTCCAGATCGCCAGTCGGTCGGGACGATCATCTGACTCAAAGCGGCGAATCTCCTCCAACGAAGGGATCGTTCCCATCAGTGCCAGTGTGAGTCGCCGCAGGATCGTCAGGTCGTCCGCCCGCTCGGCAGGCGAGAGGCCGGTGACTTTTAACGAGCTGAGCAGACGCTGATCGACTTCGGCGGCAACCACCAGTGCATCGGATTCAGCTGGCCCGCGTCGTCCCGGTGGCGTCAGGTCACGCACCGGGCTGGTCGCAGCCATCGAAGTCAGCACTGCGACTCCGGCGACGACGAGAATTGCGGGGAGTATTGGCTTCCAACGCATGACATACTCTCCGGCAGGCGGACGGTGCCTGTCACCACAGAGGTCACTGGAGTCACGCTCCAGTTCATGAAATCCGCGTCAGCATGTTCGAGCAGCTTCTGATCCAGTTTACCAACCCGACCGCCTCAGCGTTTCAGTATTCGTCCGAAACTTCCCAGCAGCTGTGTTGGTAAAGAGAATGTTGTCAGGCGACTCGCCCTACGTTGAAGGCCGTTCCATGTCTTCTTCCACCCCTCTCATGAACGAGGCCATTGTGGGCGGCGAACCTCTGCAGGACAAACAACTCGCCAGCGACGAGGGCTGGCAACTGCCGACTGCGACCGATATTGCTGTTCCAGTCGCCAGCGAGTCGGGGCAAATCTCCATGACCGATGATGGTCGGCTTCCGCCCTGTCCTGTTCCGTGGCGGCAACCGATCGCGTTTCTTGTCTGGTTCTCGCGTATGTCGTTCGGGGTGGCAAGTCTGGTCTTCCTGCTGGCGGTGACTGCGGCGATCCCGGTGGTGAACTTGTATGTCTTGGGATATCTGTTGGAAGTCGAAGGTCGGGTGGCCCGATCAGGGCGGCTGCGAGATGCGTTTCCTCTGATTCGAGTCGCTCCACGCGTGGGGGCCATTGCCCTCGGGGTTTATGTCTGGACACTGCTCCTGCGTCTGCTCGCGAATCAGGCGGCCAACGCTCATATTATCGATCCCGGTGGACCGTCCGACCGCGGGTGGAAGCTGGTTTCCACAGTGGCATGGGGGCTCGTCACAGTGCATCTCTGTCTGGCACTGGCGCGTGGAGGCGGACTTCTCACCTTCATCCGCCCCGTCAAGAATGCACGGTGGTTACTCGCTCGCTGGCGGGCGGGGGACTATCTCGAAACCGCATCCCAGCATGTCCAGTCGTACTTTGCGGAGTTTCAACTGCGACACCACTTCTCGCTGGGGCTACGAGGGTTCATCGTCGCGTTGGCGTGGCTGATCGTGCCGTCAGTGCTGTATGTCTCTGCGAAGCGGCCCGAAGGGGGTGCAGCTGTGTTCACGGT
>CANJZR010000372.1 GCA_947479075.1 Planctomycetaceae bacterium | reverse complement strand
CGTGCGCGTCACCCGGACTCCGTAATTCCGGCCGGGTGTATACCCCGAGGTTCCGAGTTCGCCCAAGCCAGTGCTGTCGGCGCCTGGATAATCGAGGTTCAGGCTGGCCCCTCCGGCCGGATTTCCATCGATGAGGAGGTTTCCACCTGTGACCGGACTGTCGTCATCATGATCGTGTAAGGCAATGTAGTAGCCGATCCGTCCAGCAGGTGCCCCCCCGGAAATGCGATCAGCCACGAGATCGAAAGTGACCTGAACCGAATCACCGACCTCTGCCGGAGTCCAGTCGATCTTTTGCTGAGTCGAAAGCCAGCGGCTGTCGCCCGGCGCGTCGGCGATGACCGTCAGCTTTCCGGAATCGAGCCTGGCGGCCGGAGCGGCATCCGCATCGAGCTTTGTCCGCACAGCTCCTTCGGGCAGCGCATCGCCCGGAGCTGTGGGGCTCCACTGGGAGGCGACTGATTTCCCCTCGAAATCGTCCTTCCATCGAACGATTCCCGCAGGCCGGTGAGCGACCAGCCACGCTTGATGATCTCTCTGCAGAGCTGCGACTTCTTTGTCAGCCTGCTCCAGACTGGCTCGCCACTTGGCAATTTCAGACGGACCGGCGGCGTAAATCCACCGGTCTTTCGGCTGTACCCACTTCTTGACGTTGAATGCGGGATAAAAGATCGCCTGCAACGCGTAATAGTCCCGTTGCGGGATCGGGTCAAACTTGTGGTCATGGCAGCGGGCACAGTCAATCGTCATCCCGAACATCGAGGACATCGTCGTCTGCAACAGCGATTCCAGGACTGCGTACCGCTCGATGACACGGGTCGTCTCGTTCCCTTCGGTGGTGTCCGTTCCGTCAGGTGCATTACGCATATAGTGCGTAGCGGTCAGCGTCTGTACTTGTTGAGGCGTCAGCTCTGCGGATGCGGAGTAATTGACCAGTTCATCGCCGGCCAACTGCTCGACCCAGAATTGGTCATACGGCTTGTCGTCATTCAAGCTCTGAATGACATAGTCGCGATAGTGGTATGCCAGCGGGCGAGGCGTATCGTGCCGAATGTATCCATTGCTGTCGGCGTATCCCACGACATCCAGCCACTGCCGCCCCCAGCGTTCGCCATACTGAGGGGAGGCCAGTAGCTGATCGACCAGAGTCTCCACGGCCAGCGATGATGTGTCAGCCAGAAACTGAGCCAACTGTTCCGGTGATGGCGGCAGACCAATCAGGTCCAGATAGAGCCTGCGGCAAAGTGTCCGGCGATCGGCTTCCGGAGCCAGTTCCAAGCCGCGCGTTCTCAGTTGGACCCGCACGAGTTCATCAATCGCCGAGAGCTGCTGGTCAGCGTTCCCGGTGACCTCGGGGCGGGCCAACGGGCGAAACGACCAGAAGAGTTCCGCGTTGCCCGGAGACGGCGGACTCGGCTTGTCCTCGGCCTGGAGCACACCCACTGCTACACCCAAGAGTCCAATTGCCGTGACGACCAGCACCCTCCATCGATGAAACCTGCTGTTGTCATGAGCAGTGGATGGGCACTCGCCTGCCCGCCGGACGATGACACACCTCCCTAGGCCGCGTATGCAAATGTTGACGATGAAGCTGGCGACAGCACGATAAAATGACATCCGAGCTGGCTCCCATTGTCCCACTGGACCAGGTTCGATACATCCCCCGAAGTCGAGCAAATCTACTTTACCTGCTTTGCGTACAATATTCGCGGCATTTGTCGAACGTCAAACGGTTGGCAATACAGCCAACATGCTTTCGATGGAACTCAAGGCTTGTGCGAACCATCTCATTACTCCGGCTTGTCTGCAATGTTTACGGGTCTCGCATACCAGTATGCCCAGAGGATAAAGACGCCCTGCAATGGCAGACGCAGGAGATGAACAAGGGGCGATGCTGGGATCAGCTCTTGCATGTTGGAAGACATACAGATTCGCCGGGAAGACAGCGATCAACAAGGCGACCATCCCCCAAGCGTCCCATCGAGAAGACGCCGGGACCAACAACAGGACGCCCAATAGAACTTCAAAGATACCGCTCACCAGTACCAGCTCTTTGTGGAGCGGAAGATAAGGTGGCATAATCCTCAGAAAGAAAGCCGGATTCAAGAAGTTCGTGATGCCAGCGCCGATCAGGAAGATCGCCAGCACGAACTTGGAGATGATTTTGATTCTGGTCATGTCGTTGTGTGATCCAGCCAGTCTGTGAAGACATTCCAGGGTGGGGGGCGCATCTACTTAGAAGCCTGCTTGAACGCCCCAACGAAAGTCTCAGGGGCTTGTGCTCCCGACAGAGCCATTTTCTCATTGAAGACAAAGAAGGGCACACCACCCACTTCATGACGGCGAGAAAGTTCTTCGGCGGTCTGGAGGGCATCCGCGACGTTGTGGTTCGAGGGATGGCCGCTGGGGGGCTGGCTGGCTCGGGAGCTGTATTTGCATGTGGATAAGTTGATCGTATGCGAGCCTCATCGGAATAATTGGAGAGAGAAGGACGGAGACAAGGGAGACCCGATCGATGCCCGAAAGCTGGCGGGGTTATTCCGTGGCGGGTACGTGATGCCCGGGCATCAGACGGGATCGCAGGAGCGGTTGCTGCTCAAGCAACTGGTGTTGCTGTATCACGACCGGGTCCTGAGCGTGTTCGGCAGGGAAATTAGCTGGTCGCTCTGTGTCGTCGGCATGGCGTGTTTGTCAGGCGGCCTCGCTGCTGGACGACGGGGAATGGCGAAAGTGCCAGTCTCATCTGCCGGTCGACTCGCTGTTGCGAAGTGGTTTGGACTATGTGCGAGAGTTTGCCGTGTCGATAACATCACGGATTCCTGGAGAGGCTATCGATAGATGGCATAGGCGACGATTCGCAGTGCGGCCTCGCTGCCGAATCCGTTCCGCCGCGCGAGTGAACAATGTTCAGGCTTCTATCTTGTCGTTGCACGGACCACGGCTGATCACCAACACACACACGGCATCAACACGCCGCACAGAATCACCAGCGACAGCTTGACGTGTTGCTTTCTGCGGCCGCCCGACCGCATTTCGTAATACGCATTGCGAGTTGTCGGCTCCATGCCGGTCGAGTCCATGGCCGCGTTCTCCGCCGTCAGCTCGAGCTTTCGCAGAAGCGTCGCCAACATCCGATCCAGCAACTGCGGCGAATCACTTGCCATTCTGGAGCGGCATTGCGTGACCCGCTTGAGGAAGAACCAAGGACCTTCAGTCCCGGCGTAGGGGGCTACTACTTCGAATACATCGTGCAAAAACGCAGACGATGCCCCGATTGCTCGCTCATTAAAAATGAGAACCGCTTCGGTACGTCACCCCGTGGTTCGCATTCCCGCTGCGATACCTTGTACGGTCAGCCTCAGCAGATCGCGCAGGCTTTCGGATTCAGGAGTCGACTCCATCTGGCCGTTGCGTTTTCGACGCAGGAGTTCGATTTGAATCAGGTTCAAGGGGTCGATGTAGGGGTTACGGACTTCGATCGAACTCTGTAACCAGGGAGTCGAAGAGAGCAGCTCTGATCCGCCCATCAACTCGATCAGCACAAGACGGGTCCGGTCGCGTTCACCCGCGATCAGTGACCAGAGTTTATGACGAGTCGGTTCATCACTGGCCAATTCCGAGTATCGCCGTGCAATTCGCATGTCGGCTTTTGCCAGTGCTAGAGCCGCATTGTCGATCGTCGCTTGGAAGAATGGCCATTCACGGTACATGAGCTGTAGCGCGGAAAACTCCTCCTGGCTGCTGTCACGAAGCTCGCCGAGAGCAGTTCCTAATCCGTACCAGGCCGGGATGAGGCACCGGTTTTGTGTCCACGAGAAGACCCACGGAATCGCACGCAGGTCGCCCAATGTTCTTTCACCTCGGCGGCGTGAGGGCCGCGATCCGATCGGCAGGTTTTCAATCTCCTCGATCGGGGTCGCGTCTGCAAAGAATCCGATGAAGCCCGGGAAATCGACGAGTTCACGATATGCCTTGAGAGATCTTCGTGAGAGTTCGTCGAGAAGACTTGTCCAGGACTGTGAGACTTCGCGTCCAGGCATCGCACTCGCCATCAGCGTGGCCCATGTCACTTGCTCAAGATGTCGATAAGCAATCTGTACATCATCGTAGCGTTCCGCCAATACTTCGCCCTGCTCGGTGAGTCGCAACGTACCATCCAAGGCAGCGGGGGGCAGCGACAGAATCCCTCGAGCAGCGGGGCCGCCGCCTCGTCCCAGGGAACCTCCGCGTCCGTGGAAGAAGGTCAACTTGACTCCCTGCTGGTCGGCCACGGCATGGAGCGATTGTTGTGCGACATATAGTCCCCAACAAGCTGCGAGATACCCACCGTCCTTCGTGCTATCTGAATAGCCGACCATCACGATCTGCCGGTTGCCCTGAGTGTGGAGATAGTCGCGATAGACCGGGTGGGCCAGAATTGATTCCAGCGTTTGTGGAGATCGCTGCAGATCGTCGATCTTCTCAAACAAAGGGATAATCTTGAGTGCACTATCCGCCACGGGGACGGT
>CANJZR010000371.1 GCA_947479075.1 Planctomycetaceae bacterium | reverse complement strand
TGCAGGTGAGCTGATGCGAATGATCGTGCGTCTGGCGGTATTGCTCTGCGTGGTTTTGGTATCACAGCTGGTCTCTGGGCAAGACGCTGTACGCCGACCGAACGTGCTGTTTATTGCGATCGACGACCAGAACGACTGGATCGGCAGCCTGGGTGGGCACCCACTGGTGAAGACGCCGCACATCGATGCGCTGGCCGCTCGTGGGACGCTCTTCACCAATGCGCATTGCCAGGCTCCGCTGTGCAACCCATCGCGGACCAGCTTGATGCTCAGCTTGCGTCCGTCAACGACGGGGATCCATGGGTTGGAGCCGTGGTTCCGCCGCCTGCCGGAATACCGCGACCGCGTGGCCTTGCCCCAATACTTTGCTCAGCATGGTTATCGCACGCTGAGTACCGGGAAGCTCTATCACTCGCTGCGTCAGGAGCTGAAGAACTCCCCACTGCCACCGGAGTTTCAGGAGTGGGGCCCCGCAGGTGGGTTTGGTCCTAAGCCGCCACAGCGGTTGACTCCTGACACTCCGGGCCAGCATCCGCTTGTCGACTGGGGTGTCTGGCCGCTAGACAACGACGACTCAACCAAGGGCGATACCGTCATCACCGACTGGGCCGTGAAACAGATTGGCAGTGCCCGCGCCGACCAGCCTTATTTCCTCGGCGTGGGATACTTCCTGCCGCATGTGCCGTGTTACGCCACACAGAAGTGGTTCGACCTCTACCCCGACGATGATTCGGTCCTGCCACTCATCCAGGCCAACGACCGGGCCGATACACCCCGCAGCAGCTGGTACCTGCACTGGCAGCTGCCAGAGGTCCGGCTCAAGTGGCTCCAGCAGCACAACCAGTGGCGAAACATCACACGGTCTTATCTCGCCTGCACCAGCTTCGTCGATAGCCAGATCGGGCGACTGCTGTCCGCCCTCGATGAGTCAGGGCAGTCGAGCAACACGGTTGTCGTCCTGTGGAGCGACCATGGATGGCATCTCGGAGAGAAGGAGATTACCGGCAAGAACACGTTGTGGGACCGCTCGACGCGCGTGCCGCTGATCTTCGCCGGGCCGGGTGTGACAGCCGGGCAGAAGTGTCCGCGACCGGCTGAGCTGCTTGATATCTATCCGACGCTGGTCGAGCTGTGCGCCCTTCCAGCCCGGAACGATCTCGAAGGAGTCTCACTCGCACCCCAGCTGCGCGATGCGACAGCCCCGCGCGACCGTTCGGCGATCACGAGCCACAATCAGGGGAACTTCGGTATTCGCACCGAGCAGTGGCGCTACATCCGCTACGTCGACGGTGCGGAGGAGCTGTACGACATGCAGGCCGACCCCCACGAGTGGAAGAACATCGCCGCGAGTCGTCCGGATGTCTGTCAGGAACTGTCGAAGCTGATCCCCGCCCGTGACGCCGGCCCCGCCGCAGGCAGCGCCCACCGGATTCTGAACGTCTACGACAACCAACCGGTCTGGGAAGGAAAGCCGATTAAGCCGGAAGATGAGATCCCCGAGTAACCGGACCGGAAATCTCTGATTCTTGCGCAGTAAGGCGAACTCATGCACTCATCCTACCAAGCTGCGGCATGAGCGATGGCGAGAGAAACTCATTCCTCATGCAGTCGCGATCAGACTTGGCCCCGGTGATTCTCTCCATCTATCCACTGGCACACTTTTGGAGTGAGCGAAATTAATCACAAAGCCTCTCTAGAACGCAAAACCACCTCCGACACTCGTTATGCTTTGCTCGGCATCGAGATCAATGGCCGCCCCGAACCTCAAGAAAAACCGATTCACGGGCCAAAGAATCAAATCCTGCGTGAGAAGCGAATCGCCAAACCGTCCCTTAGTCTCTGTCATCAGTGACATGCGATAGGCAAGAACACTGTTGATGTCGTACTCAAATCCGGCATTCAACAACGCGCGTAGTTCGTGATTGTTGTATGTATGTTCGAGGTTGTTAATCGCGTTGTCGAAGACATATCCATTTCGGGAGAAATACAGGCCACCCCCAGTGCTGACCATCTGCGAATGTGTGAATTTCGCTCCCACTTGCACGAAAGGACGGAAACGCCCTCCTCGATCTGAATAGACCGTTACACCAGCCGTGAATGCCTGTGTTCTTGCATTCAAATCCCGTACGTAGTGGTAAATGTATGTACCCCCGAACGTATCCTCGACGTAGTCTGGTTCGGAATTATTGATACTGGCATTTGCGTATCCGACAAAGAAATCGGCAGCGAGATGATAAGATGTATGAGGTGAGTCTATGGGCAGGTTAACGAATGTGTCATATCCATGCCATAAATTGTCGAATGTACTGAGGTACGGATCATCACCCTCTTGCTCCTTGGCAAGACTTTGGAAGTAGGACTTGCCCAAGAGGCCTGCATGCGGGACATCATCGGGCGTATTGAAGAATCGAGCCATCCTGTCGAGGAGTGGTTCGCTCGATACGACGGCCGACTCCTCTGCCGAAATCTCCTCGAATGTTACCTCTTCTGGTGCTACTTCCTCTGCGGAAATCTCTTCGAGTGTTACCTCTTCTGCTGTTACACTCGCAGGGAAAGAACTTAAACAGAAAAGTCCCATTCCGAACAGCAGCGTGATGAATCTCATCAAAAGGTCTCCATCAACTGCGGTTACTGATCGTCTAGTTCCAGCGATAACGCAATCGCCTTCATTAGAAAAGCTATATCTTGCGTCTGCTGTACTGCGTCAATCGCGATCTACAAAAGCCTACTCTCTATATATTCTTCAAGCTGTTTCTGCCGGTTTCATATGAGGGCTGGGAGATTTAGCCGGAAGTTGATCCCCCGATATGAGTGAGTTCACTCATTGTTTTCCAGGTCACTTCGAACTCCACCCTCCCACGAATGACATGGCGATCAATGGCTCTCCGTCGCATCACTCGGCAGAAACGCCAGTTGCAGAGTAAATCTACGCACATCTGACGGCCAATCGTGTGTGTGCTTCGTCACACCGGCCCGATCATCAGCGAATAAGGAGCGCAGGGCCTCTTCATAGCCAGCGAGGTTCCCTGCAATGGAGGACATGAAGTTGTACGCCGCTTCGTGCCTCCGCCGAAGGTCGTCTTGCTCGGCATTCTGTTTCCGAGCAGCGTCCACCAGTTTTCGCAGTGCAACAGATGCTCCGCCCGGTTGTGAACTCAGCCACTCCCAATGACGAGGCAGTAACGTCACCTCCCGACCTACGACTCCCAGTCTTGGTCGACCTGGCCCATTGCTCGATCGCGCTGAGACTTCATTTTCCGATGTACGACGGAGCTCGATATCCGTCTGGCGCCCCGTGACTTGATCAAAGACAAGGATCGAAGCGGTGGGACTGGCCTCCAGCCTGGAACACACAGTGTTCCGAATCTCAGCCATCGTTCCCGTGGCAAATTGAACCATTCCATCAAAGGCCACGAAGCGATCTGTGTTATCCATGAGCATCTTCCGGATGGTGGTGAGGTGCATGTGACATCTGAATTATACCCTGGTAAAATCGGCTGTCAATATTACCCGGGTTTAATCGAAAAGTACCGGTTTCCACCGAATTGGGCTGCCTTATGTCACTTTCACGCCGTTTCAGGACCAAGTGACGCATGGAATCTGTCCGCAAGCCATCTGAGAGGAAAACGCCGTAAACAATGACCAAGATGTCAGTTACTACCTGAAAACACATCAATCGATCCTGGATCGCTTTCGATTTGCATTTCCGGACCGTCTGTGCCAAAATGCCGGGCTTCCGCAATTCAGGTCAGGCGCGAACTTCTCCAGTTCCGCCTTGTGAGGACAAGTGCGATGGCACATAAGAAAGGTCAGGGCTCGACCCGTAACGGTCGTGACTCCAATCCACAGCGTCGCGGCGTCAAGAAGTACGGCGGCGAGTTCGTGATCTCGGGCAACATCATCATTCGCCAGTGCGGTACCAAGTGGCGTCCAGGCCGCAACGTCGGCATGGGCAAGGACTACACGATCTTCTCCGTAGTCGAAGGCCACGTCTTCTTCGATCAGGAAGGCCGCCGCGTCAACGTCGTGCCCATGGTGGACGCTTCCGCGAACTAGTTTCGCTGGCGACATCTGAATACACAAAAAGCAGCTGTGAGATTCTCACAGCTGCTTTTTCGTTGGGTGATTCTTCCGTCTGGCCCGGCTGAAGACATCCAGTAACGCCCCCCCGGAGTTCTCCCACGTGAACTCCGGAAAGGGAATCTTCTTCCCGGTGAGCAGCGCACGAATGCTCGCTCCGAGAAAGAGCCACGGAGCCTTGAGCCGATTGATCAGCGGAACCGTCTCTCCGGTCCCCGTCGGTCGCACCACAAGAACCGTCACGTCGTCATCCTTCAGGTTCTCCGGATGAAGGCTGCTGATCTGCTCGAGCAGTGTCGAGATCAACTCGCCCGGACGCTGGGGATCGACCGACTTCATCAGGCCCAGCAATCCCTTCGGTCCGAGCAGTTCCCCCGCGGCGTTCCGCGACTCGATCAACGAGTCGGTATAGAACACCAGCAGATCACCCGGCTG
>CANJZR010000370.1 GCA_947479075.1 Planctomycetaceae bacterium | reverse complement strand
GCACGCAGCAACCACCTCTTCGAAGTTCCTACGTCGACATTCGCAACTGGAGCGAAGCGATGTGGGCCAATCATCCGGAAGTCACAGCTGCACTCGTCAAAGATGGCCGGTCCTCGCTGATTGGTGAGAACCTGAAGGACAATCTGCTCGACAATGTTCTGCCGAAGCAGACCCGCAGTGAGACTGCTCCTCCCACCCGCAGCACAGCTCACCGGAGTGAGTCGCTCCCGGTTGGTCGTACGAACTCAATCGCGACCAAATCTGATCCGCCAGCTGACTCGGAAAGAATGCTCGATTCAGGATCAGCTGTCCGGAAACGCTGGGAAGCGGCCCTGGATAAGGCGATCGCTCCCATGGTTGATGAAGACCCCGCCGAGCTGGCCGCTGATCAAGCCAGCGAAGTCCTGCCCGAGAGTAATGCTCAAGACAACCTCGTGAAGCAAGTCAAAGATCAGTTCAAAGACAGCGTGCCCGATCCTGTGCCTGCGTCAGCGCCCAAGTCGACCCCCAACAAGATTGAGGTCTTGCCCACATCGGGTGACCCGAGTGACATGGCCCGCGATCTACTCAAGCAGGTCATCCCACAAGGGGGAGCAAGCCCCAAAAGCGCTGCTCCACTGCGTGATCTGGGACAGAGCCTGCTCAATGCTCCGGCCCCGGGACAGGGGGCAGCTGCCCAGGCTCAATCGCGAGTCCCAGTGCAAAGCCGGATGATCACGACGGAGCCGTTCTAACAGACCAGATCACCACTCCGGAGTGAAAAGCAGTCGTCTTGAACGACTGAAGTATCTTGGAGAGCGGGACGGCGTCCGGTAAACGACTCCGCCGAACCCCGTGTCACTGTTGCATGCAACCGCTGCGAGAATACATTGCGAGCACGAGAGTTCAGACTTCTCGCAGTCGCAAACCCAGTGCAGGATGCCATGCAAAACCCGCCAGCCCCATTGAATCCACAAACGTCCGATCCCCGTGAGACATCGGGCGGTGAGACCTGCGTGCGTGCCTGTCCGGTCTGCGGCGGCAGCCTGATGGAGATTCGTCACAAACTGCACTGCTCGCGCTGTCACACGATTGTGGAAACATGCTGCGAAGGCGGGCGAGGCTGAAGCCAGTTCGCCGGTGGTCTGATAGACAGATTCCAGCGAACGGGATTCCGGGTCCTGGAACTACTTCCCTCCGAGTGCCGCGCCAAAGGTTTCGGCCTGGAAGCCGACGTACAGCGTCTTGCCCTTGCGAATCGTCGGAGCCCGCAGGTTACCGGTCGGTCCGATAATCAACGCCTGGAGTTCTTCGGCCGTTTTCGGGTCTTTTTTCAGATCGATATCAAACGCTTTGGTCCCCTTGCTGACGACCAGACGGGTACAGGGGGCAACGACTTCCAGAGCTTCGGGAACACTCAGCCGCGTCTTGTTGGCGGAGACGACTTCCTTGGCGGTGATCCCGAGTGACTCAAGCAGTGTGTCCATCTTCTGACAGGTGACGCATCCTTTGCGGTGGTAGTACCAATCGACTGTGCTGGCCATGATCTGCTTCTCTCGAGTGGACGGAACGGACTTGTGCACATGATAGATTGGACCCTCGTTCCGGCCACTGTGGTGATCGCTTTTCTCAAACGGGTGAGAAGAGTGGGGGCAGTGCGGACAGAAGCTGCTCGACACTCGGGACAGACAGGAATGTCTGTCCTACTGTGAAGTGAAAGCGTTCTATTTTGAATCCGTCGGCCCCGGGCCTGGTGGGGAATTCAAATCGGGGTAGGGCTGGTTGCACAGGCCGCCTGTTCCTGGCTTCAACATGTTCCCCACAAACTTGAGCCCCCGAGGAGCGGTAGCGCCGTGTTCGATGATGACGGAGTATTCGTACCGTGGGCTTCCTTCGACATCGATCATGTTGCCCTGAACCAGGACATCAGTGAGCGGCGGATTGGATTCAATCTGGCCGCGATCAAAACGCAGCGGTGACCGATTGTTGCCCCAGACCCAGTTCGAGTCCCCGTGGCCGAATTGCGAAATGATATTGTTGGAGATGATCGAGCCGCCGTCGGTATTGCCTTCCGTGGAGGTCGCTCCCGGCATGAGACCGATCGCCCAGAGGTCGTTCTTGATGAACTGATTACCCGTGATCAGCACATTGCGGGATCCGTGCATCGCCTTCATGCCCATAAACGAGTTTTCCACGATGTTGCCCGACACGATCACCTGATCGCAGTGCAGGTCGATGCCCTGCGCGGCGTTGATGATCTGGTTCCCGATGATCTGCGTCCTCCGCGTGACAGCTGGCGTCGACACGAGAATCGCCGATCCCTGATGCCAGTTGTCAACGTACTCCGCTTCCCAGACCTTCTCGTTCATGCCGGGCGGACGTTGTGGGTTCTTCTTGGAGAAACTCCCCAGGCGGTACTTGTCGCGGATCTCTTTCGTCGGGCGGAGGTGGAACTCCTGAATGTGGTTGAACTCGATCACGGTTCCAGCGCTCTCAGTCACGCCGATCCCCGTTCCGTCGATGCAATGGAATGCGTAGCCATACAGCTGGGTATTCGCGGTCCGGTCATCGATTCCGATCCGTGTGTAATTGGTGATCCGGCACCGGCTGATCCGGCTGTCCTGACAACGATGCAGTCGAATCGCAGCTGACTGTGTCCGATTATCGGTGATTCGCACCTGCTCGATCGACAGGTTCTGGCAGTTGATGGCGAGGATGCCCTCGAATCCGGTCGTACTCGCTTCCTCCGGTCGTGTCAGTTGGACGTCGCGAATCGCCAGGTCGGAGGCGTTTTCGATCTCGATGATCGGATGCTGTGCGTTGGTCTGGATGATCGAACCGGGGCCCTGAAGACCGCCCCCCTTCCCCCGGAGTCGGATTTTCTCCGAGATTCGATGCTCTCCGTCGGGGATAAAAATGACTTTGCCAGGATGGGCATCGACAGCTTGTTGAATGGTCTCGTATGAGGTGCCTTCGCGGTCCACAGTACCGAGTACGGTGAAGGGCCTCTGTTGATTTGAAGTGGCGGGTGACCCATCGTCCTTAACGGTCGTGGCTGAAGCGTCGTCGGCCAGGCAACAGATCGTTAGCGCCACCACAAAGTGTAACGTACGCAGACCGCCGGGTTCCGAAGTCTTGTGCATCATGATCATCCTGAGACTCAGCGGTGCCGTGTTCGCCACGAGTCGACGTGGGACACCCCCGCGCGACATCGCAGATGTGTATTACGAGAAAGTCTGAGAGACTGCGACCAACTTCCTCATTTTTGCACCCCGCAGGAAGAAGATCATCTCTGTCCCGTGAGAGTCTTCACCTGCTGTCATTTCGGATGTTCTCGTGTTCCTCCAGCGGGACGGAGTGACCAACTGTTGTTTGTGGAGATTCTCAATTGCAAAGCCCGTTCTGAATCATCTGGTGCCGTTTCTCCCGGCGGTAGAATGAAATAAAGGCCATGTGTTAGCCGGACGCTGCTGGAATCACGAATCCAGTCGCCCAAAGCATCAGCGAGGTCCTCCTCGCATGTGGAAAACTCCTGGCCCTGATTCCCTCCTGCTGTTCTTCATTCGTCAAAATCACCGTCACATTGGCGTCCTGCCTCGCTGATGCTTCGGGCGACTTTATATAGTCCACTTTCAAGATGGATCTCCGGTGGCGTGACACTGCCCACCCTTGTGCTGCTTGCATTCAGGAACTCACCCATGACGACACCCTCGCTGTACTCTCTGCATTGGGATCTCGATTCGATTCTCCCGAATCCTCAGACGCCTGAGTTCCAGGCTCATCTCTACCGGTTCAAGTCCGACCTCACAGCTGTCGCTGACCACTCCGACAAGCTCCCCCCCATCACCGAGGCCGGAGCTCCCGCCGTCTGGGGCCCGTTGATCGAACAACTGTCATCGATCCTTGCCCGTCAGGAAGACCTGTCGGCGTTCGTCGGTTGCCACGCAGCTGCGGATTCGGAGAACAAGGAATACCAGCGGGTCGAGGGGGTCCTCTCGGCATTCACGCCGCTCCGGCAGCGAGCCCTCGCCAACGTAGAACTCGCCTTCGTCGGTGTTGATCAGAAGGTGTTCGAGCAATTTGTGAGTGGGGATACCCGGCTCAAGACGCTGCGATTCGTACTCGAAGAATGCCGCCGCAATGCGGCCCTACGACTGCCGAAAGATCAGGAACAACTTCTCAACGAGCTGGCTGTCGACGGGTCGCAGGCGTGGTCACGGCTTTACGATCGCATCTCGGGCGAACTCAAGATTGAGGTCATGGAGCGAGGCGAGGTTGTGGAGAAATCGCCCGGACAGATCCAGTTCGACATGCCAGAACGCTCGGTCCGCCAGAACAACTTCTATGCTTTCAACAAGGCCTGGTCCTCGCTGGCCGATACGTGTGCGGACTCGCTGAACCATCTCTCGGGAGCCCGGCTGACGAAGTATGCCCGACTCGGCGTCGATCACCTCGCAGCTCCTCTACGGCTCAACCGGATGACCCGCGAGACCCTCGACGCGATGTGGGGGACGATCACCGACAAGAAAAAATGCCT
>CANJZR010000369.1 GCA_947479075.1 Planctomycetaceae bacterium | reverse complement strand
GGCTTGGATCCGGTCGTCTGGATCGCGATCTGCTTCTCTTCTGCATAAGACGGGTACGTCACGTAGACTTTGAACATGAACCGGTCTTGTTGAGCTTCGGGAAGCTGATAGGTCCCTTCCTGCTCAATCGGGTTCTGTGTGGCGAGCACGAAGAACGGGTCGTTCAGCACATGCCGGACCTGCCCCACCGTGACTTGCCGCTCCTGCATGGCTTCCAGCAATGCGGCCTGGGTCTTGGGTGGGGTCCGGTTGATTTCGTCAGCCAGCACGAGGTTGTGAAACAGTGGGCCGTTGATGAAACGGAACTCACGTTCGCCGGTCGTCTGGTTCTGCTGCAGAACGTCGGTCCCGGTGATGTCGGCGGGCATCAGGTCGGGAGTGAACTGGATCCGGCTGAAACTCATCGAGAGCGTACGGGCCAGCGTGCTGATCATCAGCGTCTTGGCCAGTCCCGGGACCCCTTCCAGCAGACAGTGCCCCCGACTGAAGAGGGCGATCAACAGCTGGTCGATCACATCGCTCTGTCCCACGATGACTTGCGAGATCTGGGCACGGATCGCGGTGTACGCCTGCTGAAGTTTTGCGATCGATTCGCGAGCGGCGTCCGTCTGGATCTGCGATGGGGAATCAGCCATGGATCAATGCACCGGTGGGGAAGAAAGCGGTCGAGCGCCTGTCGAGAGATGTTATGCCATCCGGTCGATATTGTCAGTATTCAAACGGGAGTTTCCCGAGATGAGTCGAGCCGAACGGCCAGGACACGTGGGCTCACTTTGTTCCGAGAGTTCGCGGCGACAGGGAGAGGATCGAGGAACGGAGCATAGAGGGACACAGATTTTCACAGCTAAGGAGACAGGCCCCAATCTTGTCCCGAATTCGGCGTCTTCATCAATCACCCAACTCATGCCATTCTGAATCTGTGTCCATCTGTGGAATCTGTGTACCACACTTCTTCGTGGGATTCCCCCCAAACTCCCTCAGTTCGGCGTCTCTGCTCTCGCACAACAGCTCTGAGCCCTGGCCCCAGCTATTCTCCCAGCGGATTGACTCCTCGCACGGCGAGGTGCCGGAGTAAGTCCTCCGGGCCGGTGAATACTTCCGCCTGAAAGCCGTACTCGCGGCCCTTTTCGACGTACTCCGGAATGTCGTCGGTGTAAAACGCTTCGCCCGGTTCGCAGTGAATCGCTCGCAGCGCCGCTTCGTAGATCGGTGGATCGGGCTTCATGGCCCCCGCTTCGTACGAGACCACGCAATGGTCGAACGGCACCAGGAAGTCAAACTTGGACTTGATCCAGTCGAAGTGCGAAATCGTCGTATTCGACAGCAAGACCAGCCGGTACCCCTGCTCTTTCAGCCCCTGAACGATCGGCTTCATCTCGTGGATCGGGTCAAAGATGTCGGATGAAGCCAGCCGCAGCTGATCCAGATCAATCTCTCTGCCCACCAGGGCCGACAACTGGTCACGGAACACCTGTTCCGAGATTCGTCCGCGCTCAAACTCCCATTGCAGGCCCGAATCGATCAACAATCGCCGTGTCGCATCACCATCCAGGCCACATAACTCGCCGATCTGGTCGCACATCGTGTCGTGGGAAAATCGGGTGAGAACATTGCCCATATCAAAGAGGAACGTGCGAATCATGTGTGAAGTCCTGTGCAATTCCTGAGACGGTGACATGTCGCTGGAGAAACTCAGTTTGACCCTGAGAAACCCGATGCCGTACACTTCGTCTTCGGAGTCGCGGAGTCTGTTCCTGCGAAGCGAGTGTCTGGTCGTGACCACGGAATACATGGTTGCCGAGCCTGCAGGACATCGCGAGTCGAACGGACGCTACCACGGATCCTCAAGGAGTGGAACGGATGCCTGGCGAATTTAGTGACGAAGATGACACCATTGAGCCGCAGACGATGCGCGGGATGGATTGGCCCTGCCTGCATCAGTTTTGCGTGTTCATGGAGAATCGCGTCGGCAAACTGCATGAACTGCTCCGCAAGCTGGAGCGGCACGACCTGCGGGTGGCGAGTCTGAGTCTGGTCGATTCGGTCGACTTTGCCGTGGCACGTCTCGTGGTGGATCATGTCGATCATGCCAAAGAGATTCTCACGCTCGGCGGCCACACATTCACCGAGGCCGATATCCTGGGTGTCCAGCTGCCGCAAACCAGCCAGCCATTCACCGAAGTCCTACAGACGTTGATGACGGCCGAGATCAACGTCCATTACATCTACAGCATCCCTCAGGTCCGCAGTGGACGCCGCGCAGCTGCGATCCATGCCGACAACCTCGATCAGGCGATCATCGTCCTGAAGAAAGCGGGCTTTGAACTGCTGACGGAAGATGATCTGCAGTTCGATGGCGACTTTTTCTAGGGTGGTTTTCGGCTTGGCCTTCATGCCGGAAATGGACAGACATTCCTGTCTGTCCTGAGCGAAGCGAGAGCGTGAATCGAACCAAAACCGAGCCGAGTGTGAATGCCTGGTGGGGTGCTCGATCTGTCCCGCACATTGAATTTGTCTTCCCGAAAAGTACCGCTATGACAACCACTCCGGGATCGGAGGAATTGGCTCCGCAGCCAGAGGGTTGGAGAGAACGCTGGGCGGAACTACCTCCGACGATTCAGGGGTTGCTGCTCGGCTGCTTTGCGGCCTTATGCTACAGCTTGACCAACGGGTGTCTGCGTCATGTGGCTGTGCGGATCGACCTCGATTGGGCCATGTGGGTCGCCTCATGGAAGGCCATGCCGACGGCCGTGGTGGGCTGGATCCTGATGGCGTCGATGCTTCGGCGCGGCGAAAGTGTGATTCCGCCTCGCGGCATTCTGCTGTCGCTGATCGCCAATGGGCTGTTGATGCAGTTCCTGGGCAATGTCCTGTTTCAGTTCGCGCTCAGTCGCGCGGGGCTGGCACTCTCGGTCCCGTTGTGCTTCGCTTCACTGATCACGATGAGCGCGATTCTGGGGCGAGTCGTACTGCATGATCCCCTTCGTCCACGCACTCTGATTGCGATGGGACTGTTGATGGTTGCGGTTGTGACACTGAGTCAGGGGACGCGCGCTGCGTCAATGACCTCAGCACTGAGCTGGAGAGACGCCGCGATGGGAGCTGCGGCAGCCTGTGGAAGCGGCATTGGCTTTTCGATCTCGGGGGTGATTGTCCGACGATCACTCCGTCATGGGATTTCACTGGCGGTGTCGCTTGGTTACTCCTCGACCGTGGCGCTGTGCCCAGCGTTGATTGCCATTTCCCATGAAGGTGTTTCGTCGCTCTGGCACCAGCTTGATCGACTTGAGTTTGCGTCGCTGCTGACTGCCGGAGTGCTGAATGCCATCGGCTTTTTCTCGGTCTCCGAGGCGCTCCGTCATCTGCCCGTAGTACGAGCGAATCTCATCAACGCGAGCCAGGCTGCGTTTGGAGGACTGATGGGGGTCCTGCTATTTCAAGAGGTTCCGACCTGGTGGTTGCTGATCGGGACTCTGATCACGATTTCGAGTCTGGTCGTACTGGGCACTGAACGAAAGTAGTCTGGTCCAAAACCTTGTGGCACGGCTCGCTGGTATCCCTGGCCGTTGCGCGAGCCGATCACATGATCCAGCTCGAGATCCCCCACAAGCATCCACCAGCCAGCATGCCGGCCACCGCATCATCGGCCATCACGCCCCAGCCTCCGGGCAACCGCTCCGCCCAACTCACCGGGCCGGGCTTCCAGATATCGAACAGCCGAAACAACGCGAACCCCGCGACAGCTGTCTGCCAGGTCACCGGCGTCCAGAGATAGACCCACGCAAAGGCAAAGAACTCGTCGCAGACAACAAACTGCGGGTCCTTGGCTCCCGCAACGCGGATGGCTCGCATGGAGATGACGGTCCCCACCACGAACCACACGACTCCCAGCACAGCGAGATCGCGGGGACCGGAGAGGCCCTGCCTCTGAGCCAGCCAGACGATCACGGGCCCCAATAGGCTTCCGTACGTTCCCGGAGCCTTGGGGAGATATCCCAGCCCGCCACCTGCAGCTGCCAGACAGACCAGCCGATCGAACCAGGGCGACTTCGACACCGCAGCGGGTTCGTTCATTACTTCTCCACCACCCGCAGGTCGAGGCACTTCAGAGTTGAGTCATCTCGAACATAGAGCAGTCCATTGGAGAAGGCGGGCAATGCTCGTGTGATTCCATTGAGCACCTGCTGGCGTCCCAGCTCGGTATAGCCCTCCGGATTCGGCTGGATCATCACCAGTTCTCCGTTCGTCTTCATCAGCAACAGCTTGCCGTCGACGAGGATTTGAGTGCCATAACCAAAGTTTACTTCGGTCCACAACACCTGCTTGGTGACTGGGTCGAAGCACTTCAAATCGGCAGGCCCGGTATCGTCACGCCCATCGATGCCATAGAAGCGTCCCTCCAGCAGAATCGGCGTGGCATACTGCGACGCAAAGAACTCCTCGCGGGAATAATCGAGCAGGAACTCGGGGAATGCGACCTTTCCCGACAGCGCTCCCACGCCATAGCTGCTGGTGAGAAATATCTG
>CANJZR010000368.1 GCA_947479075.1 Planctomycetaceae bacterium | reverse complement strand
TCGGGCAACCCGGAATACCAGCCAGCCTGACACTTGTCGCCCGCCGCGAAAATGACCGTCCCACCTTCCTCGGCAAACTGTGCCAAGGCTTCTCCCTGGGGAACCGTCAATGATGGCACATTCAGGAGCCAGACAATCGACTTGCCCCTGACCGACTGGGAGTTGAACTCGAGCCAGCTGATCGTTTCGGACCGGACCCAAGGAGTGTCTCGAACTGCCGAAAACGCCGAGGCGACGAAGAACGAATCGGAGCGAGTCGGGTCCGACTGAGGGTCCCCATCGACGACCAGCACCGGGATTCCATCGGCGACCTCGACCACGGCATCGGACCGGTCGTCGCCGGGCAGATTGTCCTCATCAACGACGATGCTGACCAGATGGCTGCCGGTGTCCGGGAAACGGTGTTCAAACTCGACAGAGCCCTCCCCATTCGCGGTCAGCTCCAGCGACTGCGACTTCTCCGGCAGCCGCTGACCATCGACTTCAAAATAGACCGTGACGTGTCGGGGTTCGGGGTTGGTCTGCGATATCGCAGCACGCACGCGGATCGGGAAATCGGGCACCGTCAAAACTCGTGACAGCTCTGCTCGCCCGACGGCGACATTGACCCGGTCGTTCACTTCTTCAATCACGTCGATGATCCACACGCGGGGTGGAACTGACATCTGCTTCATCGAATCTTCGATGCGAGTCCACTGGTAGACATCATCGGGACGCCAGGGGAGCTTCTGACGATCTGAAAGTACGATGACCTCGCGCGAGACATTCGTCGACTTGTTGAGGATCTGGAGCCCTTGCCGCACTCCCAGAGCCAGATTGGACGACCCCGCGGGCGGCGCCAGCTGATCCAGCAACGTCCGTGCATAATCAAAATCGCCCGAGGGCACATCGATCACGGGACGCACCTGATCTCTGACATCGAGCAGGCTGACAGTATCCCCCGGTCGGAGGGTGTCGATGCATTTGTGCGCCCACTGGATGGCCTGGGCATGAGGCGTAGAAACCGGCCCCTTCCACCCCATGCTGTAGGAGCCATCGATCACCAGCACCACATCCCGGCTCACCTTGCCCGTGAATCGCGAGAAGAAGCCCCCGTTCACCCACGGACGGGACATCCCCAGGGCGATCAGCCCCAGAACTCCCATTCGCAGCAACATCAACAGCAACTCTTCCAGCCGGATCCGCCGACGGGTCTTGCGCCCCAGTTGGAGAAACTGCATCGCCCCCCACGAGACGACATCGAACCGTCGACGACTGATCAGATGCGCCAGGGCCGGCAGCGCCATCGCCAACAGCCCCAAGAGCATCGCGGCATTCAATACGCCGAAAGTCATCAAACGTCCTTAACGCAATCCGTGAGCTGAGCGAGCATCCCGGTGAACAAGACCGCGACGAGACTATTCACCCGGCTGTCGCACGCCCACCGTCAGGAGCAGATTCGCCCACAAGGCCTGCTCTCCGGTTTGAATCGTCAGCACGTGATCCCGGCTGGCCACGGCGTCATAGAAGTCCCACTTCTGAATGGGAGTGATGTCGAGTCCGGGTGTCGACTGCTTCAGGATCTGGCGGAATTCGTTCCAGATCGGCGGCTCGCCATGCCTGGCATACGGGTCATCCGCGGGAATCCCCATCGTGTTGGCCGCCTCGATCGGGATGGCGGAGAGGATCGCCTCCAGGACCTGACAGCAATTCACCAGCCCCGGCATCAGATTCAAACACACCAGTTCCGCGTTCGGGCCCAACGTGTTGTAGGCCGGGTAATTGCCATCAGCGATCAGAATCTTTGAATGGTGGCCCGCACGACCGATGATCTGGTTAATCTGCGGATGAATCAGGCGATGACGCAGCACGAATCACACTCCGAGAAAGTCACAGCTGGAGAAAAGGAAACGGCCAGTAGTGTGACGGACAAGAGTCCAGAGTGCAAAACAACTCAGTGCATAGGATCTATTGGATCAACAAGCAACAATCTCTCGGAAGTCGCGCGACTCTCGCGGAATCGATCTGGCCGTCTCTTGACGGAGTCTGCTATTGCAGCGTCAAGGGAGCGACTGGCTCTTTCGCCTGTGGATGACACTGCAACAGAGTGTCGAGGTCGTTTTGAGAGATGCCCAGCATCTCTCCGTGATGGACACTCTCAATATCAGGGGTCAATCGCATCCCCGACAGCAGCCAGGGAGTGATTTCCTCGGCCCGTTTCGGCCGGGAATAGTAATACCCCTGACCGTGAGAGCACCCGAGCTGAAACAGCAGTTGATGCTGTTCAGCGGTCTCCACTCCTTCGGCGACGATGTCGAGTTTCAGCCCGCGTGCCAGCGAGACGATGTTACGGATAATCCCGTAACTTTCGTTCCCACGATGCATGGACTGAACAAACGAGCTGTCGATCTTCAGCAGATCGAGCGGCAGGCGGTGCAGATAGGCGAGAGAGGAGTAACCCGTCCCGAAGTCATCCAGACCGACCCCGACATGCTGGGCTCGGAGTTCGCGGATGCACTGCAAAGCGGTACCGGGATTCTCCATCAACGTGCCCTCGGTCACTTCGAGGCGGATCATCGACGGATCGACATCAAACTCCCGCATCGTCTCCAGGAGATGTTTATGAAATTGCGACTGGGAGAACTCACGCGTGGATGCGTTCAAAGTGACCGTGAGCGGTCGAGTTCGCCCCAGCATTCTGTTCCAGACCTTGATCTGATGTCCGGCCACCTTCAGAACATAATCTCTGAGGTGTCCAATCTGCCCCAACGAATCAAGAATTGGGATGAAGACATCCGGCCCGACGGATTCTCCTCGAGGGTGGTTCCAGCGACAGAGTGCCTCGAAACCATCAATCCCCCCAGTCTCCAGTGAGACCACGGGCTGATACAGCACGTAGAACTCGTCACTCTTCAAGGCCCGTCGGATATCCGACTCAAGATTCATCCGGCTCATGACGACTGCTTGCATGCCGGGATCATAGATCCGGTAGCAACCGCGCCCATGTGTCTTCGCGTGATACATGGCGGTATCGGCCTGGTGAATCGCCTCCGTGGGCGAATTCTGGTGCGAGTCGAGGAAACTGACGCCGATACTCGCGCCAATTGTCACTTCACGATTCCCAAGTGCGATGGGCATCGAAAGCACAGAGATAATCTTTTCCGAAGCTCTCTGCACCACATCCAGCTGCGGAGAGGGATCGATGAGGATTGTGAACTCATCCCCTCCACGGCGGGCAATACAGTTCCCCGAAATGGGATCCCCAACCTCAGCCTGAAACTCGCTCAAGCACCGCTCCAGACGGCGGGCGACATGGCAAAGTACCTGATCACCCGCTTCATGCCCCAGCGTGTCATTGACGTATTTAAACTTGTCCAGATCGAGGAACAGGACCGCAGCCACACTCTTGTTCCGCGAGACCCTTTTGGCGGTTTGTTCCAGCCGTTCCTCAAACAGCAGACGGTTCGGCAGGCCGGTCAGCACGTCGCGAACCTTGCCCTCCGTCACATCGGCGAGCGATCCTGCCAACCGACGCGGAATGCCCTGTTCATCGGTTTGAACCACTCCCGAACATTGGATCCAGCGATAACTCGAATCGCGATGCAACATTCGAATCTCACATTCGAATCGCTCGCGGACGTCGGCTCGACGAGGAGTCAGAAGTGACTCAAACAGTCCGAGATCATTCGGGTGAACACGATTCGTCCAGGTGTCTAAGTCGTAATGGAGTTCATCATCGGAATAGCCGAGAAGTTCCTTTCCCCGACTGGAGACAAACACTTCCCGTCGCGGTACATCCCAATCCCAAAGACCAATCCGTGCCCCCTCGGCGGCCAATCGGTATCGCTCCTGACTCTGTGCCAGATCGACCGTCGAACGGTGCAGCCGAATTTGGAGCAGCACGCGACTCAGAATCAGCTCTGAATCCAGAGGCTTGGTGAGGTAGTCATTCGCCCCCTCTCGAAACGCCTTGATGACTGACTCGCGATCTGGCTCGCCGGTCATCATCAGGACGGGCAGCTCCGTGTCGCGATGAATCAGCCGGATCTGACGGAGGACATCAAAGCCGTCCATCGGAGACATGATCACATCCAGCATCACCAGAGACGGTGTCGTGTGCCTCAGAATCTCAAGAGCCTCAGCTCCATTACTGGCCAGGATCGGCTCATAGCCGCCTTTGGAAAGGACGAAATTCAGATATTCGAGAATCTCCCAGTCATCATCCACAACAAGCACCTTCGGTCGTTCCGGCGGAGCGGACGGTGCCAGGGCGTTCGTGGGTGGAGTCTGCATCAACATAGGAATGAAGTGCTCTGCTGCCCCGGTGTTGGACCACAAGGGCGATTCCGACTTCGGGAAGCAGGAGAACAAGTCCTTCTCTTCCCTTAGCCTCAACCTAGGTCGAGAGTCCCGCGTGCAGACGAACGACTTGCCACATTTCGCGTTCTGAAAATACAACAGGCATCTCTGATTGATAGACGGTAGCGGTTGTAACGATTATTCGGCTGGCACTTGGGAGCGCAAACGCCCTGGGAACCTCGGACATCACC
>CANJZR010000367.1 GCA_947479075.1 Planctomycetaceae bacterium | reverse complement strand
GCGATCGCGGCGAGAGCAGTGATTCCTCGACCAGTGATCGCAGCTCCCCTCGAAACCAGTGGTCGATCGGAACTCCGAAGCCCATCTTCTTGCGGGTCTGGATGGAGGGTGGAAGCAGATCGCGAAATGTCTCGACCAGAATCTTTTTTCCGACTCCCGGCTCAAACTTGAGTTCGATCGGCATACGGGCCGCCAGCTCAACGACGTGGTGATCGAGGAACGGACTGCGGGCTTCCAGGCTCGCCGCCATGCTGGCAATGTCGACCTTGGTCAGGATATCGCACGGCAGGTACGTCAGCACATCGGCCGCTGTCGTTCGCGTGATGAAATCGCGATCGGGGCACAGCTGATACGCGTCGAGCAGGAACTCCGCAGAGTCGTAGTGGTTCAGCTGGTCGCGAAACGCGGGGGTGTAGAGACGCTCTCGGGCATCGGTGTCGAAGATTCCGATCCAGCGAAGGTAGCGCCGTTCGGGAGACTGGCTGAGACCGGACAGGAATCGCTTGAGACGCCGGCGGAATGATTTCTGTTCCACTCGGGCCGGGATCTTCTGCCACAACGGCCACCCACAGATCGACCGGACAAAGCTCGGCATGCGATCAATTTTGCCCGCCAGACGAACTGCCTGGTATCGGTCGTATCCGGCAAAGAGCTCGTCACCGCCATCTCCCGAGAGTGCTACAGTGACTTTCTCCCGCGTCACGCGCGAGAGGTACATCGTCGGGATGGCTGAGCTGTCGCCGAATGGTTCGTCATAGTGCCAGATCAGTTCCGGCAAAGTGTCGAGCGCGGAGGGCTCGACAATGTACTCCTGATGATCAGTCCCCAGCAGTTTGGCAGCTTCGCGGGCATATTCGCGTTCGTCGAACTGGGCGACGGAAAAACCGATTGAGAAGGTGAGGATCGGTCGCGAGGAAAGCGACTGCATCAAGCCTGAAATGATCGTCGAGTCGACCCCACCCGATAGAAAGGCTCCCAGTGGGACATCCGAACGCATCCGCAGACGCACTGCTTCGGTCATCGTCTCGCGCAGCTTCGATTGCCAGTCGGCCTGGCTCCAGTATTGCGAATGGGCGAGCGTGGGATCAGCGAGCGTGTGGCTGATATCCGAGCGATAGGGCGGCGTCCAATATTGTGAAACAGTCAGATTTCCGCGTTCGAAGACGGCGTAATGGCCCGGTGGCAGCTTGTGATACCCCTTCAGGATGGTCCGAGGATGAGGGACATACTGGTAGGTCAAAAAGAGGTCGATCGCCTGCGGGTCAACTTCGCGCGGGGCGCCCGGAATCTGGAGCAGAGTTTTGAGTTCGCTGCCGAAGCTCAGCCGGTCAGTCTCCTGGCGGTAGAAGAGCGGCTTCTTGCCCACACGATCACGCGCCAGAATCAACCGCTCGTTGCGATCGTCCCATAGTGCAAACGCGAACATCCCTCGAAACCGGCTCAGGCATTCGATGCCGTACTCTTCATAGGCATGCACAATGCATTCGGTGTCGCTGTGTGTGGTAAACTTGTGTCCCTTGGCCAGCAACTCCTCGCGCAGCTCAACGTAGTTGTAGATCTCTCCGTTGAAAGCGACCCACACGGACCCGTCTTCGTTCGAGAGCGGCTGATTCCCGGTCGACAGATCGATGATCGATAAACGACGGAATCCAAGAGCCACCCCCGCCTCTGGATTACCACTGGCTGCGGCAATGTGCTGTCCCTCGGCATCAGGGCCGCGGTGCACAATGAGGTCGGTCATGCGGCGCAAGATCGTCGAGTCGATCGCCATCACGTGACGAGTCCAGGCTGCCCCGGCGATTCCACACATACGCTCCGCGTCCTTTCCGACAGTCACATTCGAGACGGTGGATTCTCAGGGGGCCACACGCCAGAGTCAATTCGACAAGCATCCCGGGCTTCGGAAGACTCTCGACACTTGGTGCGATACGATCAACGCATGTCGTCATTACCTGCCATCCACCCCTCCGAGATCCGCTGGGCTGCCCGTCTGCAGCTGTGCATCAGCGTCTTTTCGCTCATTCTCGGTGGAGCAACATGGCCGCTGTGGTGGCCGGTCGGGGACTATCCGGTCATTCCGTGGTTTCGCAGCCTGGTTTCCGCACCGCTAAGCTTTGACCGAGGTTTGGCGACTGGTTTAGTTATCTGTGCTGTCGTCATGTCGGTATTGGCCGCAAGGCAGTGGGTCCGTGCTGATGCAGAATGCTCTGAGTCTGCCCGTCCATTGAAAAGAGGGCTGCGATGTGTCAGTGCCGTCTGGCTCGCTTGCCTCGCCGGGAGCGTATTACTTGACCAGCAACGGTTTCAGGTCTGGGCGTGGGAGTTCTTCTGGCTGACGATGTTCCTCAATCTGGCGTCACCGCGAGTCGCTCGCAGGTGTTGCCGAGTCTTGGTGATCGGCATTTATTTTTATTCGGCGATTTCCAAGATCGACTTTGGATTCGTCCAAGCTCAGGGACCGTGGCTTTGGCAGGGGCTGCAGAGGGCAATCGGAATCGAGTCGAAGTCGTGGGGCGGGGCACCCATGCTCTGGATGCTGGCCTTTCCGCTGGGAGAGCTGCTGGTAGCAGGGCTGCTGTGCGTGCGAAGAACCTGGCGCTGGGGGATCGTGGCATCCTGGGTGATGCACGGGACGCTGTTGCTGACGCTCGGTCCGCTCGGCTGGAATCAGAAGCCGGGGGTACTTTTGTGGAACGTGTTCTTCCTGATCACGGTGCCGATGATCTTTCGCGAGCCTGTAACTGTTGATGGCAACTCCTGCTGTGACCGACCAAATCACGCGGGGGGCATTAACGGCGACCGGTTTTGTCGGGTCGCTGTCATGGCGCTGAGTCTTTGGCCAGCCTTAGAAGTAGTGGGCCTGTGTGACCATTGGCCAGCCTGGGCTGTCTACTCATCGCGTCCTGAGATCGTGACGATCGAAGTTCCCGAAGAGCAAGCTGCCAAATTACCCGCTAGTTTGCAGACGCACATCGGTCCGCCACAGCCGTTGTCGAGCGATCGACCGATCTCGATAGATCACTGGTCGTTCGAGCAGCGTCATTGCCCGATCTATCCCAACTCTCGCTATCGACTGGCGGTCGCTAGATCATTGGAAGATCGCTACGGAGTTCACTTGCGAGTGACAGAACAATCACCGCCAGTTCGCTGGACGGGAATTCGACAGGTCCTCGAGGCCACAGATCTGGCTGCGACTCTCGACCATCGGTTCTGGTTCAACACACGGTCCCGCGTTGACAGCGTTCAGAGTTCGATCACATTCGGTGACCGGATGATTGCCCATACCGCACAGTGGGCGGTTGCGGGATACGCCATCGCAGTGTTGCTCTCCGTGCGTCAACGTTCGTGGGAGAGGCCATCTCGCGGAGTGGCGTTTTTCTGGACAGTGGGTTTGGTCGGTCTCGCGGTCCATATGGTGTGTGCGTTCCACTTCCTGCACCACTGGAGCCATTCCGCCGCTCTGAAACACACGGCGTTGCGAACCTTCGAGGTGACCGGGTGGAGCTGGGCCGGAGGGCTGTATATCAACTACGCGTTTCTGCTGTTCTGGATCTGGGAAGCAGTTCGACTTTGGCGGGAGTCGCTCGGCCTGGCGCCCGTCGCCTCGTTGAGGTGGCGATGCTTAGTTCACAGCGTGTTTCTGTTCATGATGTTCAACGCGACGGTGGTATTTGGCCCATGGCACTGGACTGTTGCAGCTGTGGCGTTCGGGCTTGTTTGGCTGTACCTCTTGAAAGCGACAGCACACTCAGTGGTGCCCGATGGCTCATCTACTCCTCAGCCACCAGCGGGCGATCGACTCGGATAAAGAGCCAGCAGATCGCAGCTGCGACATACACGATGGCTGAAATCGTAAAGACCGTCTGATAGCCAGCGAGCGTGGCTGATGTTTTCGCTGCTTCATCCAGCAACGAGACCGGAACATTCAGCTCGGCCGCCTTGGCTGCGACCGATTGCTCAACAACAGTTCCGGTGTGCCAGTTCGCAAACGCGGCCCCAACGGCACCGATGGTGTTCATCGCCGCAGCAGTGACAGCTGCGTGTTTCTGACCGATATCCTGACAGCTGGCCCAGATGGCTCCAAGAGTCAGGTCGACACAGAACGCCGCGAGCGAAACAAGTGCACAAAACGCGAGAGCTCCCGGGGACTTGACTGCTCCCCACCAGGCAGCGGCACACAACAACATTGCTGACACGCCGACGATCTGACGGGCGGTATGACGGTGTCTCACGCTCCGGGCCAGTCGACTGATCAACACACCGCCCAGCACGCACCCGACCGCTCCGACCCACAGTGGGGCACCCTTGTAGATCGACCCCATGATGTCACCATCGGCGATCGAGAACCGCAGCTTCATATACCCCGGCAGATACGTGATGTTGAAGATCCAACCGTAGTTCACCAGCGTGTACATGATGCAGATCATCCACACACTCGGGTGAGAGAGCAGGGCGTTCCAGGGAACTCCACCGGTGTGTGATTGAGTGACGGACGCCGGCCCGATGATCGCCAGTTCGCCCGAGTTGACTGAGGGGTGTTC
>CANJZR010000366.1 GCA_947479075.1 Planctomycetaceae bacterium | reverse complement strand
TCGTCGATCCTCTGTGTTTGCAGCTGGAGCGACTTCTCCATCTGGCGGACCATCTTCAGCTCGGCGAGCAGTTTGTTCAGGTTCCCTTTGCACCCCATGCATTCTCCTGCCTGGCCGTCCGGGTTGGGTTTACTCGCCTGCTTCAGGGCATCGAGCAACCCTTCCAGATCGGATTCGATTTCCAGTTCCAGAAGCACGACTTCGTCATTTCCCAGACCCTCTTTCAGCTGGTCGCGAACCATTTCCATCTTGGACCGGATGTCTCCCAGGGCGGTTGGGAAGGCCACGCTGAACTCGGTCAGTTCGCACAGCTCGATGCAATCACTGGCCTGCTTGATGATCGCGTCCTCGGAACCACTGAGTCGTTTGAGTGACACCACTGCCTGGGCCGAGCCCTCGGCGATGCGTGGCTGGAGCTTCTGGTTGGTCTCGCGGACTTGTTTCTGATGAGCGATCATCTGCGACAGGTGTTCCATGACCTGTCGCCGGACGAGACCTTCGAGTTCCTTCTTCAGTTGCTCTTCGGCTTTGGCGAGATCTTTATCAGCTTCGTCCAGCTTCTTGACGGCTTCATTCTGATGCTGAGGGGCCGACTTGCATTCGCCGCCTCCCAGACATTGGCCGGCTTTTCCCATCGACTGGCTCGCGGAGGAGACGCAGCTGGCGGCTCCCTTGGTCAGGCCGCCAAACTGCTTGACCAGTTGTTCGAGGTCATCCGCCTTTCGCTGGTTACGTTTCTCCGCGGGCTCGAGGTTCTTGAACTCTGCGGGGGGAGCGGACTTGGCGAGTTGCTCTTCCGTGGACTTCGCCTGGGAAGCCTCCGCCTCCTTCAGCTTCGCCAGCGACATGCGTGCCTCACGAAGCTTTCGCAACTGGGCCAGTTTGACTTCGAGGCTGATGTCGGCGGTCAGTAACAGTCGCTTGAGCTCCTCCAGCTTCTCGATGACCTGCTTCTGCTCATCAGTCGCCCGATCGAGCTTGAGGTCCGTGAGCAGGGCTGCTGCTTCTCCCATCTGTTCGGCAATGAGATGCTCACGGGCTTTCTGGACTCCCATAATCAGCCGGGCCGAATCGTCGGGCTGTGACTCGCGGATCAGTTGAGCCAGCTCGAACATGCGCTCCTCCAGTTCCTTCATGTGAGCTTGCGCTTTGTCCTGTTCAAACTTGATCTGTTCCTTGGGCTCAACGGCTTTGGCCTTCTCCTGGGCCAGGCTGAACGTGGGCAGGAGAAGGGCGAGGGCCATTGCCATTCGCGTGAGTGCTGTGTGCAACATATCGAGATCTCCTGTGAGGATCGCTGATGAGGTCGGCTGAGTGTGGCTGCGGGAGTTGCTCCGCGAGGCACGGGCTTATTCATCAAAGATCGAGTCGACTTCCTTCTTCTGGTTCTGCTCGGCGTGCTTCTTGAGTTCTTCGGTCTGCTGGCGAACGCGGGTTTCCATTTTGATCACCGCGTCGACCTGGTTCACAATGTCGATGAAGCTATCCCATTGAGACATATTCTTCAGGATCTTGTCGAGATCCGCCACGATTTTCTTTTGTTGTGTCCCAATTTCGTCCAATCCCTGCGTGGGAGCCTGGACCAGTGTTTCGAGGTTCTGACGCTGTGCGGACAGCTCCACTTCGGTCAGCGTTCGCAAGGGCTGAAGGATGATCTTCTCGATCAGATCCCAGGACTCCTCGCCACCGAGTTTGTTGAGCTGCATCTCTGTGAGTGTCGCTTCCAGACCCGCCGTGACCTGTGTGACCTCACGCGAGATCAACTGCTGCTGGCGGGCGACGTTTCGAGCATCCTCGGCAGAGACGATGAACGGGATCTTGGTGGTCAGTTCGTCAGCCTGATCACGCGCGAGTTGGAGTCTGGCCCGCAGCTGCTGTTGCTTGAGGAGGATCTCGCGGAAGAGTTCCTCGGGTTTCACAATGCGGAATACGACCGGAGCTGTCCGCGTCGTCTGTCGACCGAGGACACAATCGTCCTCAGCACTGGCGAGGACAGTGATCGTCTGCCCGGGGGCGAGTTTGAGTGGGGCCAGTTCGAGGCTGTGGTCCTTGTCAACTTGCGTTTCGACGGCCGGTGAGGCCGGACCGTAGAGGATCTGATCAGACTTCACGCTTTCAGCGGCGGGCTTGGGGGCGTCAGTTGGGGCAGGAGCAGTGACATCCGGAGTTGCAGCAGGCTCTGGGGATGTTCCCGTCGGAGGTGTTTCAGTAGTGGCCGGCGTCTCTGTGGCTGCTGCGGGAGGTTCAACAGCTGCGGGCGGAGTCTCTTCAGACTTTGGCTTATCGGGGGCGACGCCAGCCTCTTCCTCGGTGTCTTTGGCGGGGGCTGCTGAAGTCAACGCGGCCACAGCCAGATGCACGGATGCCCCGTAGATCCCGAAGTCATCACGGATGTTGATCAAGAGCGGAATCGTCGCCTCTGGAGTGACGCGGAGACGAACTCCCGAATGACGCATGGCAATTCGCGGGGGGCGATCTGGCAACTCGCCGATGCTGATGGATTGCGGGTGCGATTCGAGTCCCGATTCCTGGGAGACCAGAACGATACGCATCGAGACCGACTCGGAATGCACCCAGTCGACCGCGTGCTTGAGGGCGGAGACCTTCTGGAAACCCGCAATCGATTTCGCGGTGGTTTCCACTTTGATCGTGCTGCATTCGACGTTTGTTTCAAATTCGAGATGCGCTGCTGTCTGTGGGGAAAGGCGGACAGCCCCGTCGGTGGCCTGGAAGTCGTAGGTCTTGGGAGTGGAGTCGCGCGGGCCTTTCGCCTGCAGCTTGATGCTGACGATGCGGGGACGATCGACCGGGATGATCCGGAACGGTTCGGCTCGACCATCACCACCCCACAGCTCGTTGCGACTGACCTGCTGTTGCGGCGGCATGTCGAGCCGGAAGTCGCCAGTTGCGAATTTCTCGAGCGTGAGTGTTTGCGTCTTCCCATCTTCGGGGCGGTGCCGCAGGTGCACGATCTCGGTCGGCTGTTTCTCGTCAGTGACTTTGACCTGGAGTGTGAAGACTTCACCACGGGGGACCTGTAGTACGCCGTTGCGCACGCCCGCGACTTCCAGCATCGTGGAGCGGGGCCACGGTCGATCGGAGCCCGTCAACCAGCGCTCTGCCCAGATCCGGGCTGTTCCGGGAAAGGCCAGGGCGATCCCGGCCGGAACCAGCAGTGCCACCATGGCCACAGTCGCAGCTGTCCACAGATGCTTCGAGTTCAGGGCCGACTTGAAGTTGATCTGAGACAGGGCGGCGTGGCTGGCCCGGACCGCTTGCTCTCGCATGGCGGACGATTCGCCGAGCTGATCGGGATTCGCATCGACCAGCTGTAATACGCTGGCGACTTGCGACGCAAGTGGCGGGCCCGATGGTTTCTGTTCCTCGGACTGACGTTTGTCGAGTGCCGCTGCGAGATCAATGGGACCCAGCGGCAAACGCCAGGGGCGAACGACGAACCAGAAGAGTATTCCCGCCGCGCAAGTGAGAACCACTCCCCAGTACACCAACCGGGCCGTCCATGACAGGTCGAGCCACCAGTCGAGTCCCAGACTCAACAGCAACAGACCGACCACGACGACCAGCGTGCGGGCCACTCCGTCGGCGAGGAAGTGCCCCAGCAACGCCCGCCTCACGGCATGCAGCCGCTCCGCCAGCTGATCGCGCAGGGCGGTGAGAGTCGAGTTGTTTGGTTCAGAGGTCATTCGTCCATCTCGTTCGCGTGGGTTGGCCACCGCGATTTCTTAAATCAGACGTACTCGTTTGCGGATCACCCATTCGAGAACCAGCAACAGAAACAACCCCACCCACAGGAGCGGGGCGTCCCAGATTTCCTGACGATCTTCGAGCGTGCGGGTGACTTCGCCGATCTGAAATGCATTGGTCAGTTCTTTCACCTGAGTGGCGTCGAGCACACGTCCGCCGGTGGCGGTGGCAATTGGTTCGAGACGGGCACGGTCGATGCCCGGGTTCTCGTACTCGGCATTGGGCATGCGGACATCGATCGCGAGGGTGGCGGCTCGGGCGACAGTGCCGGAAGTTTCATCTCCCATCCAGACACGGGCGAGGTACTGACCCGGATCGCTGGCGGGCACCTGCGCGGCAAACTCCCCCGGCCCTCCGGTGGGAGAAAGCGTGATCGACTCAGGGTCGCCCGAACCGTGTTCGATTTCACCGTGCAAGGCGTCGAGCCCCGGCTCCATCTCGGAGGGATTGAGGAAGCGGGCAATCACTTTGATCGTGCTGCCGGGTGCGTAAGACGCTTGTGGTGTGGAGAGTCGGAAGGGGTATGCACCCCCCAGCTGCTTACTGCGGCCGGCTCGATCGACGACGCGAGCCCAGAACCCGTCGAACGTCTGCTCGCTGAGGTAACGCCAGCGATAGGTGCTATCGAACGACAGGAACAGTACTCTTCCTGGTCCGACCAGTTGAGTGGCCATTAGCACTTCGGGTCCGTCGTCGTTTTTCATGCGAGGGTCGCCGTGGACCGCCAGGACGGTGGCACCGGGCTTGGCCTTGGTGACGGGGAAGTGCCAGAACAT
>CANJZR010000365.1 GCA_947479075.1 Planctomycetaceae bacterium | reverse complement strand
GTCATTGCCGACCGGGACGATTATTATCGATCAGCTGGGCCGCATCGTGATGCTCAATCGCCGTGTGGAGGAGTGGACCGGCTACGAGCGCCAAGAAATCCTGGGGCAACCCGTGGAGTGTCTGGTCCCGGATCGATTTAAGGCGAGTCACCCCGGGCATCGGATGAATTACCTGTCCTCTCCGCGTGTGCGTCCCATGGGGGGGAATCTCGAACTCTTCGCCCGGCGGAAAGACGGAAGTGAGTATCCGGTCGATATTTCGTTGCACCCGTTACCTCTGTTGGACGGGATGCACGTCATGGTCCACATGGCCGACGCGACTCTCCGTCACCAGGCCGAAGCCCGACAGAGGCACGAGGAATCACTCCGCCGCATGCAGTTCATGGTGGAGAACCTTCCCGCAGGGGCCATCTATGTCTCGCTTGATACCCAGAAGCTGATGGTGAATCGTGCCTTCACCAATATGACCGGGTACTCGCAGGATGAACTGGAGGATCTTGCGACCGCTTATGACTTATTATTTCAAGAACGTTCTGAAGAGTTTCTGAAGCAGCATGAGGATGATCATCGAACCGGTTTTCGCGTGCCGAGAACCTTGATGATTCATCGCAAGGATGGACGACAGGCGTGGGTCGAGTTTGCCACGTATCGGTACAACAACCACGAAGTGTGGTTGATGCATGACCTGACCGAGTGGATGGCCGCTCAGGAACGACTGGTCCAGTCGACGCGTCTGGCGGCGATCGGCGAGATGATGACAGGGCTGGCTCACGAAAGCCGCAATGCATTGCAGCGAGCGCGGGCAGCCATCGACATGCTGGAATTGGATCTCGATCAGCGGCCCAACCTGCGGATGCTTTCGCAGCGAGCGATTTCGGCGATCGATGAACTGCAGCGGCTGTACGAAGAGGTTCGGAACTATGCCGCTCCGATTCAGCTTGAGAAGAGGGATGTGGACCTGGAAGAGGCCTGGGGCGAAGCCTGGGGGCAGGTCAGCCAGGTGCATCGCGAGAAGAAAATCAGGCTGAATTCCCACTGTGATGCTGATGCACGCATGGCCCAGATCGATCGACACCGGCTGAGCCAGGTGTTTCGTAATATCCTGGAAAACGCCGTCGCGGTTCTGCCAGAGTATGGCGGAGTCATTGATGTGACTTCGCAGCGAGTGACCGAAGACGGCGTATCTTGGATTCAGGTGACGGTCGAGGACAATGGGCCGGGTATGACCGAAGAGCAGAAAGCTCGGATTTACGAGCCCTTTTACACCACTAAAACACGCGGAACGGGGCTCGGCATGGCGATCGTCCGCCGTATTATGGAGGCGCACGGCGGCTCGACATCAGTGGGCTCACCCGAACGCGGATCGCAAATTGTTCTGCATTTTCCGCTTCCAGCTGCTCACAAAAAGTAACCCGCCCCGTCGGCCAGCGGGGTTTGTGTCACCCCCGCCGCCGAACGGTCCGGGCGAGTACTACTTCTTTTCGGCTTTTCTTTCGCTACGAACGTGGTTGTGGCACTCCAGGCAGGACATGGTCACGTCGAACCACCGCAGGGCCGCTTTGTCGAAGTCTCCTTCTTCTGCAGCTTTGGCGACACGAGCGGCATTTTCGCGGAATTCACGGCTATGTTCCCGGTAATCGGCGTCAGTCAGGACATTCCAGACCTCGGCTTTGCTCATCTCGGTGAGTGCATCGGCTCCCTCCTTGATCAGGGCTGCGTCCTCCTGGCAGAGTCCTTCGAGGATTTTGGAGGAGGCGTCGAGCTTCTTCCGCATAAATGTTTCCAGTGGTGACTTCTTCGGAGCTGGGGGCGATTCCTCAACCTTGGGGGGCTCGGCTGCTGCATTGGGCTTTTGAGTGATTGCGACACCGATCAGGCTGGCGATCACCACGCCGGGGATCAGAAACTTTATCGAGGGCATAACTTGTCCTTCCATTCTGACTGGTTGACTCCGTCACCTGCGCGATCGTCTGGTGATCCGGATTCCTCAACGAGGGCTGTAAGGGAAAATAGAGCAATCACCGTACCACATGACGGTAAGCTGTGGACCCACTGCTGGCAGCTTGTGATTGCGATCAGACGAAGCGATTCAAATCGGTGAGCTTGATGGTGTGTGCAGAAATGTTCCTGTCTGTGCGAATTTGACTCGGTGTGCGGGCGACGCTGCCACGTCAGCCTGACGATCAGTCAGCGAAGTGTCTGAACGGTCTGGTTTGTCAGGCGTGCGACAGTGGCAATCCTGTGGGGGCTGGTTGGTTAACGGCATGATCGAGTCCGTGTGACGCGTGGTTTTCCTCTGACTTCGCTCTGACTGGAACGGCATCTGCATTCCACTTGAGTCGTGCGAGTCAAGCACCTCCAGCCACAATCGAAGGAACTCAAATGATTCACGAAGTCTCCGGTGACATCCTCTTCACCAAGGCCCAGGCCATCGCGCACGGGATTTCCCCCAATGATTCATTTGATCAGGGGCTCGCCCGCGCGCTGCGGGAACGCTGGCCCATCATGCATAAGGACTACCGGCATTTCGCCCACCAGAAGCATCCCAAGCCGGGGGATCTGTGGGAATGGGGCGGCTTCGGTGTCCGCATCTTCAACCTGATCACTCAGGACGGTGGATTTGAGCACGGTGACAAACCCGGTCGAGCGACGCTGTCCCATGTCGAGCACTGTCTGAAGACGCTGCACAAGAAGCTGATCGAGGACGAAATCACCAGTGTGGCCCTGCCCCGTCTGGCAACCGGAGTGGGAGGCCTCGAGTGGGAGGAAGTTCGCCCCCTGGTCTTCAAACATCTGGGTGATCTGGCAATTCCGGTGGTACTCTATTCGACGTATCACCCGGGCGAACGCCCGCAGGAACCCGGGCTGTAAGACGAGGTTGGGGTGACCCTGCTAGTTCCCGGGCTGTGAGTCCTTGAGATGCCTCAGCTGCAGATTGACGAACGGTGCTTCGATTTCGTCGATGGGGACACCGTTCTCGATGCAGCTCGGGCGGCTGGGATTCGCATACCGACGCTGTGCCACCATCCCGATCTGGGTGATGTGGGAAGTTGTCGAATCTGCCTGGTCGAGATCGAGGGAAGCGAGCATCTGGTCCCGGCCTGCAAGCACCCGGCGAGCGAGGGGCTGCGTGTCCGGACCCACTCGCCAGCGGCGATTGCTGCGCGCCGGTTGATACTCCGGCTGTTGGTCAGCCAGGGGGGATTTCATCGGCATGACTCCTCGCGGCCGCAGACCGAGTTCGATCGCTTGCTGGCCGAATATGAGGTGACTCCGCCGGACGGCGAAGCTCCACGCTACCCGGTCGACTCAGATCCCAGTCCGTTTCTGCATGTCGACCTGAACCAGTGCATCCTCTGCTCTCGCTGCGTGCGGGCCTGTTCCGAAGTGCAGGGGCGGTTTGTGTGGGGGCTCTCCAGTCGAGGCCACGAAGCCCATATCGAAGCTGGTGCGGGAGAGACTCTTGAACAGGCGGGGTGCGAAGGGTGCGGAGCGTGCGTGGCCTACTGCCCGACCGGCGCGTTGTCGGATCGAATCGCCCTGGACCTGCCAATGGTTGATCGTCAGGTCAAAACCACGTGCGCGTACTGCGGTGTCGGCTGTCAGTTCGATCTGAACGTGATCGACGACCGCGTTGTGCGGGTGACCTCGAACCCAGATGCACCGGTTAACGGGATGCACCTGTGCGTGAAGGGGCGATATGGATTTGACTACATCCACCATCCCGACCGCTTGAGTCGTCCACGCGTGCGTCGTGAGGTCCTCGAAGGCCGAACGCGACAGCCAGATGAGCCGCGCGGCGAGTGGGTCGAGGTCGACTGGCCGACAGCAATGACGTTGGCAACCTCTCGCTTTGTGGAAATCCACCGGCAGTCCGGGCCTGACAGTGTAGGCTTCTTCTCGTCGGCGAAATGCACTAACGAGGAGAATTACCTCGTTCAGAAGATCGCCCGACAGGTGTTCGGCACGCACAACATCGATCATTGTGCGCGGCTGTGCCACTCATCGACGGTCGCGGGACTGGGGATGGCAATCGGCTCAGGGGCCATGAGCCAGTCGATGGACGATGTGGCTGAGCAGGCTGCGCTCTATTTCGTGATTGGCTCCAACACGACAGAGCAGCACCCCGTCTTCGGAGCGATGCTGAGGCAGGCTGTCCATCAGCGGGGAGCAAAGCTCCTCGTCGCCGACCCCCGCCGGATCGATCTGGTCGACTTCGCCACACTCCATCTTCGGCATCGCCCGGGAACCGATATTCCCCTGCTCTGCGGCCTGATGCACCTGATTCTCAAACATGGCTGGCAGGATGAGTCATTCATCCGGGATCGGTGCGAGAACTTTGATGCGGTGCGTGAATCGCTGGCCGACTATCCGCCCGAGCGAGTCGCCCAGCTGACGGGGCTCAGCGTTTCGGACCTGGCGCAGGCTGCCGAACTGCTCGGGACTCAGCGACCCGCAGCTGTGATCTGGGCGATGGGGATTACCCAGCACATTACAGGGGTAATGAACGTACTCGCCCTGGCGAATCTGCAGATGTTGCTTGGGAACTTCGGCGTTC
>CANJZR010000364.1 GCA_947479075.1 Planctomycetaceae bacterium | reverse complement strand
CATCAGCCGGCAAGGTGGTCGACTATCGGGATCGTTGTCGACGGTGAACAAGTGACCGAGGGCATCGATGCATGAGGCGTGAGGGTTCCAGTAACCGGTCGACCAGAACTCCAGCCCGCTCCCATCGGGGCGAAAGCGGTAGATGTTGCCACCTTCTCCTCCTCCGGACAGTTTGGCTCCGTCGCGACCAATCAGCGTGTAGTCGCGGCCCAGGTTCTCGCCGAGACCGATGTAAACGTTGTCCAGAGCATCGAACGCGAACCCCGCAAGACCGTTGTGTGGGTAGTCGCCCGTCGTGTCGAGTTTGAGCAAGACATGGCGGCGATCGGCCTGGCCGTCGCCGTCGATGTCTTCCAACAGCTGGAGATCGCGACGTGTGGCGAGGAAGACCTGCGTGGCATTTTCGGGAGTGGCGTCGGTCTGCCCGGGGAGCTGGATGACGTTCATCCAGACGGGACGCACGGCGATGCTCATTGCGTGCTTGATGTCATCCGCAAAGACGACGGGAGCTTCGGCCCGACCATCGCCATCCTTGTCAGTGAAGGTGAGTACGCGGTCGGTCGGGTGGCCTTTGTATCCCTCGGGGGGGAAGTGGGTATTGCTCTCGATTGCCCACACACGGCCCCGGCCATCGATGTCGATGCCCGTGGGGGTCGCCAGCAGCGGGTCCTGGGCGAAGAGGTCAATCCGGACACGTGGATCGGTGGAAACCGGCGGTGTCTCGGCCACAGCAACCGACTGGCCAGCAACGATGAGGACAACCAGGGGGAGCAACAGGGGGCGTGGCATGGGTTGTCTCGAACGGGGCATAGCGTGGGTATGGGGAGAACGCGGGTGGATTTCAGCAGCCTCGGTCTCTCGCACTACCCTAATAACTCTTGCACCACCTGCCCATTGTGAGCCAGCGAGATCGGACGGTTGAGCCGGTCGTTCAGCGTCTGCTCTGGGGCGATTCCGATCAGGTGATAGATCGTTGCGAGAATGTCTTTGGCGTTGAGCGGGTGATCCACCACCGACGCTCCGATCTTGTCCGAGCGACCGACGACCGTGCCACGCTTCATGCCAGCTCCGGCAAAGAAGTTGGAATAGGCGAAACCCCAATGCCCCCGGCCCTCTCCCTGGAACCGTGGAGTGCGGCCCATTTCGTTCATCACCAGCACCAGCGTGTCGTCGAGCATCCCGCGCTGCTCCAGGTCGAGTACCAGCGACGAGAACGCCGAGTCGAGCCCCGGCAGCAGTTCGTTCTTCAGGCGGTTGTGGTGATCGACATGTGTGTCCCATCCCGAGTTCAGCTGTCCATATTCGTCCCACACGACGGTGACGAACCGGCACCCGGCTTCGACAAGGCGGCGGGCCTGCAGTGTCGCCTGGCCAAAGAGTGACATGCCGTACGACTCTCGCAGCTGCATTGGCTCCTGCTGCAGGTCGAACGCTGAGCGGATCGCAGCTGAGTCGAGCATGGAGAACGCCTGCTCACGCTGCGGGTCGAACGAGCGGGTCGTCGACTGACGGGCTGCGTCGGTGCGGATCGACTCGATCTGATCGAGCAGAGATTTGCGGCGATGCAGTCGGTCGATCGTGACATCCAGCGGCAACTCCGCTTCGGGGGCGATCACAAACCGGCAGTCAGGTGTCACGCCCAGATACGGATCCATGATCTGCGTCGGCGGTCCCCACGACCAGCGGAGCATGCTGCGGGTTGGCTCGCCCCGGAACTCTGACCAGATCGGATCGTAGATGCTTCCCAGATACGACGCATAAGGTGGCACATACCGGGGTGTCGTCCGGTGGCTGCTGAGCATGAACGGGAGGATGACGTTGTCCGGGACCGAGCCCGCTGGTTTGCGTCCGTGTCGTCGCTCATCGAAGTAGCGCACGACAGAACCGAGATACGGCTGATGGCCGGGGTTGGTGTGCGACTCCTCCAGCGGGATACTGCCGATCGGGGCTCCGGTCGTGGCATACTGCATCCCATGGAAGTTCCACGGATGGTTCAGCGAGCGAACCACAGCCACGCGGTCCATGACCTTGGCCATGCGGGGCAGATGCTCGCAGACATCCAATCCGGGAAGGCTCGACGCGATGGGCTGGAAATCGCCCCGCACTTCTTTCGGGGCCTCCGGCTTCATGTCGAGCATTTCGATGTGGCTCGGTCCGCCAAAGAGATACAGCAGAATGACATTCTTCGCCGAACCAAAGCCGGGAAGCGCTGGGGCTTCTCCTGGATCGGTTTGACCTGACTTGGCGGCTTGCCCGAAAGCGGGGTGGAGTGCGGTGAGACCGCTCGCCAACAGCAGGTCTCGCCTGCGGATTCCATTACACAGCTGTTTCGGACCGCCCAGCAATCGCAACATGATGGTCACCCTTGCCAGCGAAATGAAACGACAGGTTCAAGTTACGAGAGTGACTCATCGATCGTCAACGGACGTTCGCTGGATGTGGCATGTGCGTGGCTTACTGGCAGGGCAAGAAGCTCTGGTTTCAGTTGGCGATCTTGTAGAGTGCGGTGTCGGTTCGCAGATACATCGCTCCGTCGGCAAATGCGGGGGTAGCGAACGTACGCCCCGGGACCTGATTGGTGCCGAGGACTGCGAAGGCCTTGCCCTGTTTGACCCAGGTGGCCAGGCCATCTTCATCCAGGAACAGGACTCGACCGTCGGCGTAGACCGGCGAAGCGGAGTAGTTCCCCCCCAGGCGTTCCATCCAGTGGCGTTCGCCCGTCCGGGCATCGACACACGAGGCGATTCCCTTGTCGGACACAAAGTACAGTTCGTCACCGACCAGCAATGGCGACGGAGTACTGGGGGCACCGCGGTCAATACGCCAGACGATGTTGGACTCGGTCACGTCTCCCTTCCCGCCGAGTTTCACGGCGAGCAGTTCAGGATGGTCGTAGTCATGGTTGTAGAACACCATGCCGAGACCGATGGCGGGCTGGGGGACGACCGACCAGCCGGGGGCTTTGACCTTGTACAACTCGGTCCCATCTTTCAGGTCATAGGCCGCCATGTGTCCGGGGCCGGGCGAGATGACCTGTGCCTGGCCGTCGACAACCGCCACCGTCGATGTCACGAACGAATGGCTGATCCGGGTCTCGACCGACCGGGGTCGCTTCCACGCCACCTTGCCCGTTTCAGCATCGACTGCCGCGATGTAGGGATCTTTACTCCCGTCACAGGCGATGACCAGTTTCCCATCATGCAGGACGGGCGAGCCCCCGTTTCCATGCACCGGGTTATAGGCCAGTTCGTTGTTCTTCCATTGGATGGCACCGTCAGCTGCAGCCAATCGGGCCATCCCCAGAACGCCGAAATGGACGTAGACCGCTCCATCACGAACGATCGGTGTCGGGCTGGCGTGGCTGTTCTTCGTGTGAATTGGCGGGGCCTGGTCGACCGACCAGACCTCTTGGTCCCAGACGATCTGACCATTGCTGGCATCCAGGGCCAGAGCTCGCAACGAGAGCCCTTCCCCGCGAGGCACAGCGGTTGTCAGGAAGACCCGCCCATCGACGACCGATGCGGAAGACCAACCGAGCCCTTCGATCGGTTTTTTCCACGCAACATTCTTGGTGTCTGACCATTCGACGGGTGTCTCTGGCCCCGTGTAATGGCCATCCGAACTGGCCCCACGAAACTGAGGCCAGCTTCCCCCCACCAACGCACACAACATGAACAGAACTGCATTCATTGAATCGACCTATCGAGGATGCTGCGTGTGATTGGAGATCACAAAAGGATGATGTTGGACGACTCACGGTTTGACGACAGTCACCCACAACGGAGGGCTGCAGGTGGCTGACTTCATCACGAAGTTGATCGAGACGTGGCCCATGACTGTGGTGAGTTGCTTCTCGACCGGGGCTGCGGTTGGTTCGGCAGTGAGGACGATGGAGCCCTTGGTCTCTTTGGCGGTGAGGAGAGTCTTGCTCGCCTTGGCGTCGATTTTGACTCCGGGCGGAAGTGGATTCGCGAAGACTCCGCCCAGGTGCTGGTATACCATGTCGAGTGTGATGTTCTGCTCAAAACCCGGAGCCCGTACGACCTCGATTTCGATGGTCTTCGATTCACCGGGCTTCAAGACGACCTCCGCCGGTGTCGTCTTCACAGCCAGCAGGTCCGATACCGATGCCACAGACACGGTATGCATGAGCATCGGCCAATGACTGCGGCCTCCGCCGGGCATGTAATTCTCCTGCATGGGGACCGCTTCAACGACGAGCTCTTGGGTCTGATCCTTGGTCTTGACCGTCCCCCGACCTGTCACGCGAATGTTGGCAGCTGTGGGAGCTGCGTTGGGTTCTGCAGTCAGGAGGATCATGCCATCTATGGAGGCACCGGCTAGGATACGTCCACAGGTGGCTGTGACTCCGGAGGGCAACCCTTCGATTCCCAGCTGGACCTCGCCGTCGAATCCGTTCTTCCGCTGAACTCTGACATAAAGTGGAGTACTCCCACCCGGAACGAGTGGAGTCTTGTCGGAGTCGAGGGTCAGAGAGAACTTCGGCTCGGGACGAAACAGCTTGATGAAGTAGACAAAGTCGACACCGCCTCGCAAAT
>CANJZR010000363.1 GCA_947479075.1 Planctomycetaceae bacterium | reverse complement strand
TCAGATGATCTCAAGGAATCGACGATCGGAAAGTTCTTCAATCGTCGCGATTACTTTCACGGCAAGGGAAAGGACATCGTCGACCCGATCCCCAAGGGCAGCATCATGCCGCGAAAGACCCCAGGGGTATCAGCGGCCTACACCAGCGAAGCCACCGGACAGTATGCCATCGCGATCGCCGTCCCGGTCTGGAATGAGGAAAAGACTGAGGTCATCGGCGTCCTGGGGCGATCACTCCATCTGCCGGATTTACTCGATCGCTGGGAGAAGCCACTCCACGACGATGCCACTGGGGCCGATCAGCGATTTCTGGCTCTGGCCCAGATCGATTCCGAGGACGACTCGCTGTTCCTGCTCGATCACAACTGGATGAACCCGGCCAACATGAAGAGCCACATGGAGAAAGGATCGAAATCCAAGGAGCCGAGAATCCGGATCTCCACGGAACAATCACAGCGTCTGCTTCAGGAACGCAGCACGGCGACCTACATCGACCCGATTGCGAAACTTGATCCCCGCTTCGATGGCGAATGGCTCGCAGCCTCCTACCCGGTGGAGGACTCAAAATGGATCGCCATCGTTCAGGAGCGACGCGACATTGCACTTAAACCCATGGAAGACTTGCGCCACCTCTTCTACCGATCGGGGTACTTTGCCATCACGATCTTCAGTGTCATGCTGGGCGTATTCTGGGTCCTGCTCCGCCGGGCGTCCGAGTGAACTCCGATTGGATCTGCAACCAATATCGCCCTCCCCTCAAACGACACCACATCCATTCGTAATCCATGTAATCCTCTTAATCTGTGGACTATTCTTCCCGCCACTCCCTCGCGATCGATGGTGCTGCGCACACTCGTAACAGTGAGGAGAGAATCCGCAGATTAAGAGGATTACACAGATTCAGACAGTGAATCCGAGAGGCGACTGCGAATAAGGCAATCCCCTTTGCTGCTACGCGGCTCGCTTGGCGGGAATTGTCGATACCGTCGATGCATCAGTCGGCATGGTCTGCTGTGATTGAGCGAGGAGTTCTTCCAGAGATGGCCGCGGGCGGATGTATCGTTTCCCGATGAACGGCAAGCTGCGGCGACTGAATTGATTCATCGCGTCGATCAGCCAGGGAGCGAAACGCTTCATGTTGAACAGCAGATGGGCCAGCGGAGTGATGAGCACCATGCGGCGGTTCCAGCGAATGGCCCGGAGTGTTAGCTTGGCAACTCGTTCGGGCGAAGCGCACAACCAACCCGGTGGTTCAGGAGCCCGGCTTCCCCGGCCCGTCTGGCAGTCGCGATACAGGTTCGTCTTGACCGGACCGGGGCAGATCGCCGTTACGCCCAACCCTGATCGTCCGTACTCCGCCCGCAACGCTTCGGTAAATCCAACCAGGCCATATTTGGTCGTGTGATAGGCATTGAACCGTCCTCCCGCGACCAACCCCGAGACGCTGCACATATTCGCAATATGGGAACCCTCGCGCGACATGAGCGCGGGCATCAATCGTCGGGTCAAGTGAATCGGAGCTTCGAGATTAATCCCCATCAGCCGGTCCCACTGGACTTCGGTCATCTGATGAGTCGGGCCGTAGAAGGCCACCCCGGCATTATTGATCAACAGATCGAGCCCGCGCCACAGAGCATTCACTTCATCGGCCAAGGCGTGGATTTCATCCCTCTGCGTCAGGTCGACCACGCGGATCCGCACTTCGCCGGTGATCGATCGCAGCTCGGCAGCCAGCGTCTCCAGTGCATCTGCATCGACATCAACCAGCCACAACTGTGCTCCAGCCTGCGCAAGTTGAGTCGCGATGGCTCGGCCAATTCCGCCAGCTGCTCCAGTGACCAGTGCCTGTTTGCCTCGAAAATCCCGCACAGGAACCTCCTTGTTCCGCTCACTCAAACCGTGCCAGCCCCCTCTTGGGATGGGACGAAAAATAACACACCGCCCCTCCTCCCCGGAAGAGGAGTTACGCTCCCAAGGCCTACTCGAGTCCAACCCTCACGAGGTCTCGAACACACCAGATCGTCTGTAGACTTCGCTGGATACGTTACGTCGCAGATCGATGGCGGGGGTGAACGCTTCGTACTCCATTCGTTTGCGATGAAATCAGCAATGACAGCGTGTTGCCAAAATGCAACACGCTGTCGCTTCTCCTGTTTCTGCCCGTTTGGGGGATCTCCCGGCCAGAATTGGGAAAATTGAGAACGCCACACAGCTGGACGCGAGCTATGGTTGCCGTAAGGAGACGTGCCTCGCGTTCTCCCGGACCGTTTTGGCCCGCCCCCTGGTCTGATCCTGACGAGCAGTGAAATGTCTTCTGATCCGTGGTCACGCCCGACGCTCGACGACCTGCGACACGTGCTGGAAAGTATTGGCAAATCCGAAATCGAACATGATCGCAATGCCGAGCGACTCGATCTTTCGGTGCCAGCTGAGATCCAGACCAGCCGCGGAAATACCGTCGCAGCCATGACTCGCGAGATCAGCCGTTACGGAATCGGGATGCTGCATCGCGGATATGTCACCCCCGGAGACATCACCGTCCGCATGGCCAGCGAAACCCGCCAGTTTGAATATCGCGTCAAGCTGGAGTGGTGCATGCCCTGTGACAACGGCATGTTCATCAGTGGCGGACGCTTCCTCAGCCAGAAGTCGATGACATCGTAGAGCGGATCGTGATCGGCATTGTGTCGCTCGATCAGGATGCATCGTACCGGCTTCGACGACAGCAGGCATGAGCCCGTTGAGCAGTTCACGCCAAGAGACCGTTCACCCCTCGGCAGGCTGACGCCTGCCGCTCTCATTTTTGTGGTAATGAAAACTCGGGGTTCACTCGATTCCCCCGAGGCGGAATGCCTGTCACAATCGCTCCCTGGAGAGCGATGTGTATGAGTGCTGATCTGAATTCTGTTCCGCTGGAAGATCCCACCGCGCTGGCCAAGTTCGGGAACCTCGACTTCGTCGCGCGCATGGTGGTCGAAGGATATATGATCGGGCAGCACCAAAGCCCGTTCAAAGGCTCCAGTGTCGAGTTCGTTGAACACCGGCAATACACCCCCGGTGACGAGATCCGCCACATCGACTGGCGGGCCTTCGGCAAGACGGGCAAGTACTACGTCAAAGAGTATGAAGAAGAGACGAACCTCAGAGCTTACCTGCTGGTCGATGGGTCTGGCAGCATGGGGTACGGAGCGAGTACCCTCAGAAAGTTTGATTATGCCCGGGCGGTGGCTGCATCACTCGGCTATCTACTCGTCTCACAGCGAGACTCCGTCGGGCTGATCACTTTTGACACAGACATTCGCGAACGCATCGATCCATCGACCAACCAGATGACGTTCCAACGGATTGCCGCGACGCTCGACGGTATGCAACCGGGGCAGGAAACGAGTCTCTCTACAGTCTTCAACAAAATCGCGCCCACGCTCAAGCGTCGCAGCCTGCTGATCATTATCAGCGACTTCTTCGACGATCTGGAACACCTGGGCCAGGCCCTGAAGCAGTTTCGCCACGCGAATCATGAAGTACTGATGATCCAGGTCGTCGCTCCGGAGGAAGAGGACTTTCCCTTCAACAAGCCAACGATGTTCCGCAGCCTCGAGCTCGAGTCACACCGCATTCTGGTGGACCCGCACCGGCTGAGGTCGATGTATCTGCAGCAGTACCAGGAATTCCTGGCGGAGCTGACTCAGATCTGCGGCCACAATCGTATCGACTACATCAAGCTGTTGACGACCGAGCCCTACCACAAGGCACTGGGGGCCTACCTCGCCAGTCGCAAGCGATCGGTCCGTTGAGTTCTCATTGCTCGGGATCAACCGTGCGTGCTGACCCGCGATTGACAGCGACACGATCTTCCGCAATCCTCGCCCCTGTGGCAGCGATCAGATCGGCTTGATCTGCAACTGCCCACGGGAGATTACGGAATGGACACCGATGTCTTGCTGCAGATTGACGGCCTGAAGACGTACTTCCACGGAGACTCGGGAGTCGTCAAAGCGGTCGATGACCTGTCGATCACTCTGAAAAAAGGGCACACGATCGGCATCGTCGGTGAATCGGGCTCGGGCAAGTCGGTCACCTCGCTCAGCGTGCTGCGGCTGCTGCCTCCGGCCTCGGCGGAGATCGTCGCAGGTTCGATCGCCTATCTCGGTCGAGACCTGGTCAAACTGCCGGAAAAGGAAATGCGCAGTCTGCGCGGCAGCGAGATCAGCATGATCTTTCAGGAGCCGGGGACATCCCTGAATCCCGTCTTCACGGTCGGCGAACAGGTGATTGAGGTGATCCGCCTGCACAAGAAGGTCAGCCGCGCTGAGGCCACCCAACGAACCATCGAGTTGTTTCAGGAAGTCGGCATCCCCGATCCAGCCGGTCGATTGCACAGCTACCCGCATGAAATGTCGGGAGGCCAGAAACAGCGTGTAATGATCGCGATGGCTCTCGCGTGCAATCCGGAGCTCCTCATCGCCGACGAGCCAACGACAGCGCTGGATGTCACGATCCAGAGACAGATTCTGGAACTGCTGGTGAAGCTCCAGCAGGAACGCGGAATGTCGATCCTGTTCATCTCCC
>CANJZR010000362.1 GCA_947479075.1 Planctomycetaceae bacterium | reverse complement strand
CATGGCTCACGTTGTTGCGGAACCCTGCTTCGGCTGTAAGTACACCGATTGCGTCGTCGTTTGCCCGGTTGAATGCTTCTACGAAGCTGAGCAGATCCTCTTCATCCATCCGGATGAGTGCATCGACTGCGAAGCCTGCGTTCCCGAGTGCCCGGTCGCAGCCATCTTCCACGAAGATAACCTGCCCGAGCAATGGGCGGATTACAAGGCTCTGAATGCCGAAATGGCTCCTCAGTGTCCTGGCATCAAGGAAAAGAAGACCCCGCTTGTGGGAGAGTAGTCTCTCCGCCGACGGTTGCTGAACTTCCTCAGCCCGAGCGTATTCGTCTCGGGCTGTTTTCGTTGAGTTTGAATCGAAGTCCTGTCCTCGGGAACAGGGCAAATGGGAGCCTCGCCTGATGTCCGACCTGTTTCGTCTCGAACTGGAAACAGCTCTGAAGGCTGTCCGTATTGCCAGCCGGGCCTGCCGTTCCGTCCAGAAGAGCATCTCTCCCGAGACGATCGCGAAACAGGATAAATCTCCCGTCACGGTGGCCGACTTCGCCAGCCAGGCGATCGTCTGCAAGATCATCGGCGACACTTTTCCAAAAGACGCCATTGTCGGAGAAGAGGATTCCCAGGAGTTGCGGACACTGGAACACGCCAGCCAGCTCGATCGAGTACATCGCGAGGTGGAACTGACCGGCGTCAAAGGGAAGCCCGCCGACATCTGCAGCTGGATCGATCGCGGCAATAGCCCTGGTGGAGTGGAGCGGTTCTGGACCCTCGACCCAATCGACGGAACCAAGGGGTTCCTGCGCGGTGAGCAGTACGCGATCTCGCTCGCACTGATCGTCAATGGCAAGATCGAGGTCAGCGTCCTCGCCTGTCCGAACCTGCCAGCCACAGATGCCGACGACAAAAACATCGGGGCTCTGTTCTCCGCCATCCGTGGTTTCGGAGCAAAGTTGTGGTCGCTGGATGACGTGAACGCTGCCCCCCAGTCTGTCCGTGTCAGTGGCACAGCTCGCGGCTCGCTCGCCCGGTTCTGCGAGTCGGTCGAATCGGGCCACAACGCGCAAGACGTCACCGGAAAGATCCGTGAAATTCTCGGCAGCACCGCCACTCCCAGCCGCCTCGATAGCCAGGCCAAATACGGTGTCGTCGCCCGCGGCGATGCCGACCTTTACCTGCGGATGCCGACCAAAGCGACCTACAGCGAGAAGATCTGGGACCACGCGGGCGGTGTCCTGATCGTCGAAGAAGCCGGTGGCCGCGTCACCGACATGCACGGAGCTCCCCTCGACTTCACTCAGGGTACCGAACTCAAAAAGAACCGCGGCGTCGTCGTCACCAACGGCCTGCTGCACGGTGAGGTTCTGGCGGCCATTGCCACGGCGTTAGGTGGTTGAGCTGAGCAACCGCTTTCGAGGGGATATCGTTTGCGACTCATACTCGCGTGTTGGCCTCCAATTCATCCCCACGCAGGGTGCCAAAACTATGATCCGCCCGATGATCTCCACCACCGAAATCGACTCAGCTGTGACAGCTTTAGGCCAGCGGATTACGGCAGATTATGCCGGTCGGCCACTGACGATTCTGGGAGTGCTGACCGGAAGTGTGATGCTGGTTTGTGATTTGATGCGGCGGATCGAACTGCCGCATCAGCTGGGGATGGTGCAGGCCAGCAGTTACCGCGGAACCGCCACGACCCCCGAAAACCTGATCATGAATACCGAATTTTTGCCCGACCTGCGGGGGCGGGATGTCCTGCTGGTCGATGATATTTTTGATACGGGACGCACGATGTCGGCTCTGCTGGATGTGATCCGCCAGAAGGAGCCCGCGAGCGTGCGATCGGTCGCCTTGCTCTGGAAGCGGGTCCGGTCGCAGGTGAGCTTCGCCCCGGATTACCATTGTTTCGAGATTCCCGACTCGTTCGTTGTCGGGTATGGTCTGGACTTCAATGGGGAGTTCCGGCACCTGCCGTACATCGGCGTGCTGGAACCGGATCGGTCGGAGCAGGGGAGTTCACCCCGGACACAGCTCGACGCAGAGTGATTGGAATCAGTACACAGATGACACAGAGCACACAGATTTAGAACGAAGGCAGAGATCCTTCTTCCATCTGTGAACTCTGTGTCATCCGTGTCCCAAACTCTTCTTCGTGCCGTTGTGTCTTCGTGGTGAATCACTCGCTCTCGTGTTTGCTGATTCCCCACACGGAAGGCGGCCACAATGGCCATGAGACAGGGAAACGTCATGGTTGGCGAATCCGCTCAGATCGTTTTGGGAATCGACCCGGGGCTCAACCGCACCGGGTACGCCGTTCTCGAACGTACCCCGCTGGGGCCATTCCTGCGAGAAGGCGGCGTCATCAGCTCGACGCCCAAGCTCACCCTCGCCGAGCGAGTTCTTGAAATCGGTACCGGCCTGCGAGAAGTCATCGAACAGTACCGCCCCGAAGCCATGGCCATCGAACAGATCTTCTCAATGTCCAAGCACCCCAAGACCGCCATCCTGATGGCCCATGCCCGTGGGGCCATCCTCTTCGCAGCTGCCGAGGCCCAGCTGTCGGTCATGCACTACACACCACGGCAGATCAAGAAACTCTTGACCGGCAGTGGAACCGCGAGCAAAGAGCAGGTCCAGTTCGCCGTCCAGCGCGAGCTGCGACTGGAGAAGCTGCTGGAGCCCAACGACGTCGCCGATGCCACGGGCGTGGCACTTTGTCATTACTATTCGCTGCCGACTGTCGCAGGCCTGACCGCATGACATGTCGGTCATTGTTTCTCGTGCGATGTTGTGGGTGATGACAGTTCAAGGAACCTGAAGCCACGATGAAGGCTGGGCCTGATCGCCGTTATTTTTTGATCCCCTCGATATCGGCTGCAAATGCTTATGTTGCAGCTGTCTATCGCGGCGGGGAAGCGTAAACTAATGGAGGAGTGGGAATTCGTCTGATCTTCCCCCTGAAGTGCTCACGACTCCCGTCACGGGTCCCCACTCCTCGGAATCGCCGAACATGACTCAACGACTCCAGAGTCCACTGCTGCAATTGCAGTCTGCCATCGATCAACGAGTCCAGCACGAAGCGGATTACGCCACTCAGTTTCTTCAGGGGCCGACCGAGTCAGAACAGGCACTGCGGGCCGCTCTCCAGCAGATCGACGAACAGCATCAGACCTGGCTCGCATCTGTCGCCGAGCAGCATCAGGCCACGGCCGACCAGATCAATCAGACTTTCGACGACCAGCTGGCCGATCTGCACGCCGGGCATCAGACCGAATTCAACGCCATTGAGGCCACGCGCACCTCGGAACGCGAGGAGATCGAGGCCAAGTACCAGGACAGCGCCTGGGTCGCCTCATCGCTGCTCGACGACACCGCCGAAGACAGCCCGCGTCGACAGTTCGAGAAGACGCAGTTCTCCATCCAGAAGTCCCGAGAAGACCTGGCCACGCTCGTCAGCGGGATTAAATCTGACGCACAAGCCCTGATGGAGCAGCGTGGCTGGACCTACGACCCGCACTTTGAACCGACTTCCGCCCCCAAAGCTCTCGACCGACTGGCAGAGTTGTTACAGGCGACACTGGAACGGAGCCGGTCAGAACTCAGCACTGCCAGAGGTCTATGGCTCCCGAAATTCTTCCAGGGCTTCCGGTCACTGTTTGTCTTCGTCGGATTGCTGGCAGCTGTGGGCGTCCTCTTTTTCCTCTTCATGCCGCCGCAGATGCTGGACATCGCCGAGGGGCGCAACTCGCCGACCTGGTTCGGGATCTCGGCTGCGGTCGGGGCAGGGGTGTCTCTGATTCTGTCGGGCATCCTGTACGTCTTGGCCAGTTCCAAGATGTCCGACACCCTCTCACTGCTGCAGTCCTCGATGGCCGAATCGGAGTGGCTCTACAGTCGCTGGACACAGGTCGCCGACAAAGACATCACCGAAGCCGAGAAGGAGTTCCACAAGAAACAGGAGCAGTACGACCGCCAGCGCGATCAGGCTCTGGCCCGTTACCAGAAAGCTCATCAGGACCGGATCAACGAGATCGAAACGCTGCGATCATCGCAGGCAGTGGCCTCGCGTCAGAGGTATGTCGACCAGAAGGCGTACCTCGAATCGAGCCGCACAACCCAGCTGACCGCACTCGAAACTCATATGCGCCAGCAACAGGAGGTCGGCGAGCAGCACTTCCAGACTCTCCGCAGTCAGGCTCAGACGAATCTCGACCAGGAGCTGTCGGATCATCGACGGCAGCAGGCCGCTGCCTGGTCAGCTCTGAAAACCCGCTGGGAGCAATCGCTACAGCTGGCCAACCAGCAGCTCACCGCGCTGCAGAGCGAAGTCTCCACGTCCTCGCCTCCGTGGGAACTGATCGAATCGCCTGACTGGAAACCTGCCGTTCAAGTCCCGCAGAGTTATGCGATCGGGCAACATCGGGTCAACCTGGAACAATGGCCCGATGCGGTGTCCCGCGACATTCGGCTGTCTCCCCGTTCGACGGAACTCTCCGTTCCCGCTCTGATCGACTTTCCGACAAAGGCGTCGTTGCTGCTCAAGTGGAAAGGGCCACCGGGACGAACCGCTTCGGTCCAGGCACTTCAGGTCGCGATG
>CANJZR010000361.1 GCA_947479075.1 Planctomycetaceae bacterium | reverse complement strand
TACCACATCCGTACCAAGGTCAAAGTCAGCTACCAGCCCGATCAGCCCGCAACCTCCGTACTCATCCCCGGCAGCTGGGCTGGTTCGTATCGCTGGTTCCTGCCAGGCGGAGGGGCCCTGCTCATTTCGCTGCTGCTCCTGAGAGCGATCTGGTTCGGGCAGCCTGATCCGACGGCCCGGGAGGTCGAAGCCGACGAGAACCATCCGGCTCGCCCCCGACTGCTGAAGGGGCTGCTGCTGACCGAGGAGATCCTCCGCTGGGAACCAGGAAAAACGGTCCACATCTACCGTCCACGCGTGGGATTCCTCAAGTCGATCCTCGGCGCAATCATCGCGGGGCTGATTGTTGGAATCGTGTTGGGGCTGCTACCGGCGATCTTTTTCCTGTCGGGCCGGGGAGTGATCTTTATCGCGCAGTTCTACTTGGCGGTGTCGGCCCTGCTCTCGGTCGCGTTCGCAATTGGTCTGATGCTGTGGGGGAGGCGGCGGGAGTATCTGCTCGATTGGGCCCTCGAATCAATTCACTGGGAAATCGGCTGGGGAAATCAGGACGCCCCACTGCTGAACATCGACAGCCTGCTGCTCCGCCTGCCCGACAAGGATGCCCCTCGCAACCATGTCGTCGATTCTTACCGAATCCAGGCCAGGATCTACGGCAAGGACTATACACTGCTGGAAACCAACGGAAACGGACAGAACTGGTATGAAGTCCGCGACAAGCTGAAGAAGGTCATCGGTGAACTGGCCCATTCGCTCAACGTCGAGTGGACCGAGTCACAGGAAAAGACCCCGAAGTCGTCACGCTGACATCAGACGCTCTCAAAGACCTCCATTTCGCTCTGCGAAGAGGACCATCGGAAACACCAATGAATAACGCCACATTCTGGAAGATCATCGACGAGTCGCTGGAAGAAGCCGAGGGCGACCTCGACGAGCAGATGGAGTTTCTCGGGGAAGCCCTCGAAGAACTCGATCCCAACGAGATCGTCGAGTTCGATCGCATCTTCCTGGAGTACTGGGTCAAAGCCTACACCTGGGATCTGTGGGCCGCAGCCTACATCCTCGGCAAGGGTTGCTCCGATGACGAATTCGTCGACTTCCTCGGCTGGTTGATCTGCCGCGGGGAAAAGGTGTACGAACTGGCCCTCAAGAATGCCGATTCGCTGGCCAATCAACTCGACGCCGAACAAGGGGAAGATGCCCTGATTGAGGGGTTCCAGGGAGTCGCGACGCTGGCGTGGGAACATCGCACCGGCAAAAGCCTGGATGATTTTCCCGAACACCAGGTCGAGCTGCCGAAGGAGCCCAAGGGAACCCCATGGTCTGAATCGAGCGATGATCTGAAGAACCGGTTCCCCAAGCTCTATCGCAAGTTTTTTTAAGGCGGCACCGTTCCAGCAAGACGATCCAGGCTGCGATGCTTACTATGTGCGAGGTGATCTTCACTTCCGCACTCCAAGGCTCACAGCATGTTCGGCTTTCTTCGCGGCAAGGATTGGAACGTTCTGGCCGTCATTTTTGAGCGGCAAGACCTGTTCACGGTCAGCGGTCAACGTGTCAAAGGCAGCGACGCGACCAAGGCCCGCGATGGGGCTCAGGGGCATCCCCGAACGATTTATTGGGCCGTCTTTGACCAGGAAGGCAAGTATTTAGAGGGCGCAGCCGGGAATGGTGCAACCAATGTCCCGGTCGACACGGTAAAGAAGCTGGAACGGGATCTGCGCACGAATCGAACCATTCAGGAGATCCTGAAGGCGCTGGAAACAGGTACCGCAGAACGGCTTGCCAAGCCACTCGTCTGGATCGGCTATCCGAAGAAGGCTCCGCTGCCTCCCAAGGATGCTCCCGAGGAGTAACGGCGGCTGCGATCAGGTCACGGCCAGCAACACAGGGTAGCGGTCCGATCAATCCCGTCCCGCAGACCGTATCCCCCCCACTGAGATGGCCCTCTCAGTTGGCCGATCAGCTCAAGGACTCATGATTCATGAAACGTTGTCTCTACGTAATTTTGCTCGTCGGCCTGATGTACTCTGCTCCACGAGCGGAAGAACCCATCCTGTCTGGTTCCGCCGTCCAGGAGTTGGGCGGCGATCCTCCTCCAGCTCCCATGGGTTATCCGAACGCCACGGCCCTCTTCGCCGCGATCAAGCTCGGATTTGTGAAGCTGGTTGATCGGGACGCACCTCTTCCCGAGAACGTGGAATGGCGCAAGGACATCGAATATGGCAAGGTGGGCGACCGGTCGCTCAAGCTCGACCTCTATGTCCCCAAAGAGCGGACGGGCAAGCTGCCACTGTTGATCTTCATTCACGGGGGCGGGTGGAAGGGTGGAGACAAAGCTGACTACCGCCTCTACACCCAGGTCTTCGCACAGAAGGGGTACGTCGTCGCCAGCGTGGGATATCGCCTGACCGGCGAGGCAAAGTTCCCCGCCTGCGTGAATGATGTGAAGTGTGCTGTGCGTTACCTGCGCAAGAACGCCGATGAGCTGGGAATCGATGCCGACCGCATCGGTGTCGTCGGCGGCTCAGCGGGCGGTCATCTCGCGATGATGACGGGCTACTCCTCCGATGTCCCCGAACTCGAGGGCGAAGGAGGGAATGCCGGAGTCAGCAGCCATGTGAAGGCCGTGGTCAACATCTACGGTCCCTACAACCTGAATGACGATTTTGTCCGTACGAACGAAGGAGCCAACAAGCTGGTCGAATCTTTTCTCGGCAAGCCGGTGGCTGAGGCGGGGGATCTGCTCGACAAGGCCTCGCCCGCTCACTACCACGATCCGAAAGACCCGCCGACACTCATTCTGCACGGCACGATTGATGACATCGTCCCTGTCGACCAGTCTGACCAACTTGCCAGAAAGCTGACCGAGTTCAAAACGCCGTACGTTTACGACCGTATTCCTGGCTGGCCCCACACGATGGATCTCGCAAAAGATATCAACGTCCGGTCGACGTGGATGATGGAGCACTTCTTCGCCCGCTTCCTGAAAGATGAGACGCCGGCGGCCAAGTAACAGAACCGGCAAACAGGAATTGGCGTTTGTCGACACCTTCGTGCCATTCGGTTCTCCTCCGTACGACTCAAGGACACGTTCTGAATGCGGTGTCTTGGCCTCGATATCGGTTCATCCTCCATCAAAGGAGCGGTCCTCGACCTTGACACAGGGACTGTGCACTCGATCGTTAAGGAGCCCTTCCCTGACCCACTGCCCGGATTGCCGACGGGGTGGTATGAGATCGATCCGCTGGAGGTCGCACGTCGGACACAGCGGGTGATCGAGCAGTTGCTGGAGATCGCTCCCGATTCGAAGTCGGCGTACTTCTGCGGCCAGATGGGCGGCGTGGTCCTGGTTGATGCCATGAACCGGCCGGTCACGAATTACCTCTCGTGGCGGGATCAGAGAACACTCTCGCCGCATCCAGGTGGGGGTAACTTTCTCCAGGAGATCCAGCGCCGGATCGGACTGCTTCGCGGCTTTGAGGGGGACACATCGAGCGCAAAAGTTCCCTGCTCGTTAATGACACAGCTGGGGAATGAACTGAAGCCGGGGTCCGCAACCAGTCTGCTCTTCTGGCTGCGCGAATCGGCACAGCTGCCGCTTGGCGGAAGGCCCTCGACGATCGGTGATTTCGTCATCGCTCATCTCTCCGGGAATCGCCCACGGATGGAGCAGACACAGGCGATCGGTCTGGTCGATTTGCAGCTCAACGGGTGGAATACCCAGGTCTTTGAGCATCTCGGACTCGACTCACTCGACTGGGGTGAGATGGCGACAATCGATCAGCCGGTCGCGCACTGCTCACTCAACGGACAATCGCTCGCTCTCTATCCGACTCTGGGAGATCAGCAGTGTGCGTTGCGAGGAGCGGGGCTGAAACTCGGAGATCTGTCGGTCAACGTGTCGACCGGCTCACAGGTCAGCTGCGTCACCCGCGAGTTTGTTCCCGGCCCCTACCAGTCTCGCTACTTCTTCGGTGGTCACTACCTGAACACGATCACGCATCTCCCCGCCGGGCGGTCGCTGAATGCGCTGGTGGATCTGTTGACGGAGATGCAGAGGCCTAGGGCTGAGTGCCTAGAGCCTCGGGCTGAAGAACGTGCCATACACCCAACAAGCGTGTCCCCTCCGGTCGATCAGCCATCACCCAGAAACTCTCAACCCACTTCACCATGGCCGTACATCGCCCGCGCCGCAGCTCAAGCCCCCGATGGTGCGGGTGGACTTCGACTGGGTCTCAGCTTCTTCGACGGTCCTCTGGGACGTGAGGGACAGCTGACCGGGATCACGACCGAGAACCTGACGATCGGTAACCTGTTCCGCGCTGCCTTCGAGTCGATGGCCGAGACCTACGACCGCCTCGCCCGCATCCTGTGGCCCAGTTGCGACTGGCAACGCGTCGTCCTCTCCGGCGGCCTCACCCAGTCAGTCCCGATCCTTCGAGAACTCATCGAGCGCCGATTCCCAAGTCAGATCGTCGAGTCAACTGCCTCCGAAGAAACTCTGCTGGGGTTGCTCGAAGTGGCGCGCGATGTCCATGCACGTGAATCTCACCAGCCGGGAGGGCGAAGCTCCTGCTGAGCCGAGGTCTTTCGGATCAAGGTGAATGT
>CANJZR010000360.1 GCA_947479075.1 Planctomycetaceae bacterium | reverse complement strand
TTTTGGATGTCGCCTCCGCCAAAGCCCGGGCCTTGAGCTGCGGTCAACGTCTTGATCTTGGTCTTCTGCTCATCGGTCAGCGCGAGCTGCGTCTGGACTTCGTCGCGGGACCACGACCGCACGCCTTCTCGCTGCAGACGGAGTTCACTCAGGCGGGCCCACTGTTCGGGCTTGAGGAAGGCCTTGACCGACTCGTCCGCTTTCTTGGAACGCTCTTCGCCTTCCTTCCGGACCTCATCAAGCTTCTTGGCACGTTCTTCTTCGCTCAGCTTCTGGAATTCTTCACGGTTAAAGCCACCGGGCCCCCCGGCCGGACGCATCGATTCCATGATCTTGGTGAGCTCCGCTTTCTGTTCGTCGGTCACCCCCAGTTCCTTCTGGACCTCTTCAATACGGAGCAGTCCAGCTGCACTGATGTTCCCACCTTGAGGACCACCGCGTCGTCCACCGCCTCCACCGGGCCCTTGAGCCTGGGAGAACGACGGGGCCGCGAGCAATAAGCCCGCCAGAACAGCCACAATTCGCAAACGTGATGACAACATGTCAGTGACTCCTGAAATCGAGAGTGTTGTGTGAGATTCAATGCGAATACCAAGGCCGCATGACACAGTCATCAGCCCTCTGGAGCCACATCGCTGTGGCAGCTACTTCCCTGCAACGCAGTACAACGCCTTGTCGGATCGTATGAAGAGTCTCCCGCCAGACACGGCGGGAGTCCCATTGAATTTGCTGGTGTCAGAGGCGAATTTGTTGTCGGCGATCGGCTTGAACTCCGCACCTTCCTGCCAGACATGCGTCAGACCGGAACGAGTGACCAGGATGAGTTTGTCTCCGACCAGAATCGGTGAGGCATAGTCCTGACCTCCGCGGCCTCCACGACCGTCGCGCCCGAAACGCAAACGCGCGCCACCTTCTCCCTCAGGAGGTTCCGCGGGAGTGGCAGGAGCCCCCGGAAAGCGTTCCTGGTAGATCCTTTCCCCCGTGGCAGCATCCAGGCAGAGCACCGTGCCCCCGGAGATCGAGTAAATCCGTCCATTGTGGATGAGAGGCGTGCTGACACGTCCGGCGGCTTTACCGCGCCAGACTGTGTGAGTCTGGGAGACATCATCCTTGCCTCCTGCACGGACGGCGATCCCTTCTCCTCCTCGACCATCAATCGCGTAGACCACCGTCCCGTCCGTCACCACGCTGGCACAGAACGAGTTCTCGGGCATCGCTTGAGCGAACCACTTCAGCTTACCAGTCTTGAGGTTGAACCCCCAGATTTCACGGGGGACGCCAATCACCAGTTCAGTGGCTTCGCCTTCGCCGACGAGAATCGGCGTTCCCCAGGTCATTCCGAGTCCTTCGGCCTGCGCCTTCCAGACCTCTTTGCCTGTCTTCTTGTCGAGAGCGTAAAGAGCCTGGTTTTCTTCGCTGGCGTTCACGATCACCGTGTCGCCGTACAGGATGGGGCTCGCTCCCGAACCCCACCGCATCGGCCCCGATTCGGTGCCGACATTCACCCGCCACAGCTCGTTGCCTTCGATGTCGTAAGCGAGGACTCCCGTCTTCCCGTAAAAGACATACACGCGTTCGCCATCACTCACGGGTGTACCACTCGCGTATCCATGCTCTCCGAGCATGCGAGCGTAGGGATCTTCCGGCAGAGTTGCTGCGACAGTGCGTTCCCACAGCTGGGTTCCATTCGTCGCATCGATGCAGACTAGATGGCGTTTCAGGTCTTTCAGGTTGCCTGGCTCAGCTGGATCGACTCCGTATCCGGAGAAGCAGGTCACGAACACTTTGTTGCCGACCACGATGGGCGAACTGGCCCCTGGTCCGGGCAACACCAGCTTCCAGGCCAGATTCTTGTCGTCGCCCCATTCTGACGGTACCGACTCACCGGCCGGAGCGATCCCGCTTCCGTTCGGACCACGAAATCGGGACCAGTCTTCCGCACAGATGTGCGAAGCAGTCCCCAGCACTACGCCCATCATGACCCAGGAGGCTGCTACGACATTCCGCATGAGAATTTTCCGACAAGTGAAGAGGGGCAGTGAAGCCGCTCGGGCGATCGCAGATTCGCTGGGCCCATGACTGCTAGTAACGCCGCAAGGTGACAGCAATCTACATCAGACGAACAAAATCTCAATCCGTACCCGGGCGGAGTCACCATTTCTCATTCGCTGAGTTTGACCAGCCAAATGACTGACGAGTCATTATTCAGCAGGGTTGATGCAACGGTCGAGTGTGCAGTTCGGCGGTCACACTCGGAGGATCCAGCGTGCCCGGGAGAAAGTCATTCACTGACCCGAAGTGCGTTGTTCTTCTTGAACACGACCGGCGTCTGGCTGCCGAATTCCATGTGACAGTCGAGCAGCACACCCTCGGGGGAGTCCTCGGGTACGTCGATCTCCACGGTGACGATGTTCCCCTGGCGAGCTGTCTTCAACGATTCAAACGGGCCGATCTGAACCCACGTCGGGGCACCCTTGGGAAGTGGGTGACGGCGAGCAGCTTTCGGATCGAGCTCAATCCGGATGGTGTGCTTTTTTCCGGCAGCGACTGTCCCCGGACGGAGCTCGGTGATGACAGGATCGAGGCGTTCACCGGGTTCCGTGCTGTCTGTGATCGGACCCTCTCCCGCCCGATTGAGCCCGTGGTTATTCGAGATTTCGACGACACCGGCGTAGCCCCCAAGGATGTACGGGAATCGCCCCGGCGTGACGTGGTAGTGGTAGCCCCGCAGCTTGTCCACGTGGCCGTTACAGACATCGAGAGCATTCTCACCGCTGAGGTCCAGGGCCTTGACGCCGGAACTCTCGTACGGGCCGTAGACGGGGTATCCATCCCAGGCAAACCCGATGATAGGCGAATGCTGCTTGCCATCATCCTTGAACGGCGATTTCACACAGCTGGGGTACTTGTGATAGTGATAAACGCCATGTTGTTGGGGGTGCCCGCAGCAGGAGTCGAGCCACTCCTCGGCGTATCCTTCGACGGCATTCTTACCTCCCCGTTCGAACGGGTTAAAGAAGACAACCCCGTTCAGGGCCATGCCGATTGGCCCCATCGGAACCGTTGTGATGGTGTCCGATTTCTGGGGGACCAGCGGCAATCGAAACTCGAACTTCTGGACCAGAATCGAATTGGGGTTGTCGGAGTTGGGAAAGACAGCTGTCGGGTGGTTGGGGTAGCCCTGGCTCTCGATGATCAGGCAGCGATCATCGTGGCTCACTGCCAGATTCGGAATGCCGTCCTTGTTCGAGTCCTTGATGTGGTAGCTGAAGAGGTCGACGAACTGCTCACCGTCCTGGTAGTAGTAAACCGGTGACGGACCCTCATTCACGAACCAGTGGCCGCCGATCGATTTCAGTCCTGCGGGGCGGGTTGTCTCTGCCGGTAAATAATTCATCCCACTGAGCAGGGCGAAGGCCACTGCCGTACAAATCAGCCGATAGCTCATCAGTGCGTTCCTTGTGATAACTGCCTTCATCAGGCAGGCAACGCGGACTGAAAGTGTAACGCGACGATGAATCGATCGGCTACGCGATCCTCGCGAAAATGGAGGCAAACTCATGAATTGAATTCACTGGCCGACTCCAGAAATGGTCTTCAGCATATCCAGAGGCTGAGTCCGTCTTTACTAGCCCGAAGCGTGAGCGAGGGAGAGCGTCTCTGGACGGTTGTCTCAGAGCGTGCTGCCTGCTTCGGAACTGGCCAGTTGGTCGTGCCCCGTTTGTCGATTCAGTGTCTATCAGCCATGTCTGCTCTAAGCTTGCTCCTTCCCCCACACCACAGCCAGATTGACGAGGATGGCCGCAGCTGTCTCCATCTCCTCAACGCACGTCCATTCGAGGGGCGAGTGAGGGTTATATTGGCCACTCGAAAGATTGGGCGTCGGCAGACCACGTTCTGTCATCTGGGCTCCGTCGGTACCACCGCGGATGATGTCCATGATCGGCTCGATCCCGGCAGCGCGGACAGCTTCGATGGCTTTGGGGATGGCTCGCGGTTCTTTGTGCAGACCGTCCCGCATGTTGCGGTACTGTTTCTTCGTCTCGATTTTGATGCGGCACTCGGGGTAGACCGCTCGCAGGCCGTCGGCAATGCATTCGAGCTGTTCTTTCTGCTTCGCCAAATTCTCGGTCTCAAAGTCACGGAGGATAATTCGACAGCTGGCCTCGGATACGCCGCCCTGAATTTGGTACGGATGCATGAACCCATCGCGACCATCGGTTGTTTCCGGAGAGAGATTCTGGCGAGGCAACCGCGAGATAAAGTCACTGAGGATTCGCACTGCATTGACCATCACCCCCTTGCCGACGGAGGGGTGCGTGTTGCGGCCTTCGACCGTCACGATCGCGAGGTCCGCCGAGAACGTCTCTGTGTCGATCCGGCCCACGCCACCCGAGTCGAGTGTATATCCACACACTCCGCCCAGCTTCGCGAAGTCGAGCCCCTCGATCCCGCGTCCCACTTCCTCATCCACCGTGAAACAGACACGCACCGGTCCACACGGAATCGACCGGTCCCGCAGCAACCGGTCGGCAGCTGTCATGATGATGGCCAGTCCGGCCTTATCGTCGGCGCCCAGCAATGTGGTTCCATCGGTGGTGACGACAGTCTTCCCCATCAGGTTGTTGAGCTGTGGATTCTCGC
>CANJZR010000359.1 GCA_947479075.1 Planctomycetaceae bacterium | reverse complement strand
TCAAGATATGGTCGATCGCCTCCTGGGGCAGAAGACTGACTTCATGATCTAGTCCCTGAATTAGACCCTCCGGGCACAGACCGGCGGGCGATGATCTGCCCTGTCGGTTCGTTCGACGGCCATCCCCTTCTCCTTTCTCTTCGACTGCAGACATCATGGCCAAGCACACTCCCGGCTTCATCAAGATCGTCGATGACGCACGGACGCGAGTCCGCGAATGCACCATCGAAGATGTCCGCCGTCGTCAGGCTGCGGGCGAGAAGCTCACGCTGGTCGATGTGCGTGAGGAAAGTGAATTTGCCAAGGGGCACATCCCCGGCGCGATTCACCTGGGTAAAGGTGTGATCGAGCGCGATATTGAGATGAAAATCCCCGATCAGTCTGGCGAACTGATTCTCTACTGCGGTGGCGGATATCGCTCCGCGCTCGCTGCCGACAACATCCAGAAGATGGGCTACACCAACGTCATCTCCATGGATGGCGGCTGGCGAGGGTGGACCGAAGCGGGTTTGCCCGTCGAGCAGTAAGCTCTACGATAAAAGCGGATACCGGTTCACGTTTGATCCTCGTTGAGGTCAAACAGGAATATATGTCCCACTTTTTGTCCTGAGTAGGACAGACATTCCTGTCTGTCCATACCCAGGATTGACGGTCGAACCGGCCACAGCTCGATGACGCGACCTGACTGAAAGATCGACCGCATGACCGACCGCCCCCAGACGCTGCGTGATCTGAAAGCGAGCGGATATCGCTCCCGACCTGTCAAACAGGAGCTCCGGGAAAACCTGGTCGCCCGACTGCGAAATGGTCAGCCACTCTTCCCCGGCATTCTCGGATACGAAGAAACCGTCGTCCCGCAGATCGTCAATGCCCTGCTCTCTCAGCACGACATGCTGTTCCTCGGGCTGCGGGGCCAGGGCAAGACCCGCATGCTGCGGATGTTGCCCGCTCTGCTGGATGAGTGGTTGCCGGTGGTGGCCGGGTCGGAGATCCACGATGACCCGCTGGCTCCGCTGTCGAAGATGGCCCGCGACCTCGTGGTCGCCAAAGGCGACGATACGCCCATCGCCTGGGTCGGCCGCGATGACCGCTATCACGAGAAACTGGCCACGCCCGATGTAACGATCGCCGACCTGATCGGCGAGATCGACCTCATCAAACACGCGGGCGGGAAGGAACTGTCGAACGAAGATGTTATGCACTTCGGCCTGATCCCGCGCAGCCATCGCGGCATCTTCTGCATCAACGAACTTCCCGACCTCGCCCCCAAGATCCAGGTCGGCCTGTTCAACGTCCTCGAGGAGCGGGACATCCAGATTCGCGGGTTCAGCGTTCGGCTCCCGCTCGATCTGTGTCTGGTCTTCTCCGCCAATCCCGAGGACTACACAAACCGCGGCCGCATCGTGACCCCGCTCAAGGACCGTATCGGCTCAGTCATCCGCACTCACTACCCTGCCTCGCGCGATCTCGGCGTGCAGATCATGGAGGAGAACGCCCTCACTGATCGTCCAGCTGGAGTGCGAGTCCATGCCCCACGATTCCTCAAGGAAGTTGTGGAAGAAGTAAGCCGCCTGGCCCGCGTCAGCCCGCATGTGAATCAGGCCTCGGGCGTCAGCGTCCGCATGTCGGTCGCGAACTTCGAGAACGTCCTGTCCAACGCCGAGCGACGCGGCATCTTGACGGGACGGAGCGATGTCGTGGTCCGACCGATCGACCTGACAGCCCTCTCGGCTGGCTCGCGCGGCAAGATCGAACTCGCCCTGAGTGATGAATCGGGCGAAGAGGACACGTTCCTCACCCGGCTGGTCGAAGAGGCGATCAAGAACATATTTGATTCGCGACTCAACGCGAAGATGTTTCTGCCAGCTGTGGAGGCCTTCAACGCGGGCAAGCGGATCGAAATGGGCGACGCCGTCAGCCCTGAGGCGTTCCTGAAAGAGATCGACTCCATCAAGGGCTTTCGCAAACAGATCGAAGCCCTCGCCAATGAATGGGAACCCGAGATCGCCCGCAGCTCTGCAGGCCCCGAGCTCCAGGTCGCCATCGCCGAGCTGATCCTCGAGGGACTCTACTCACACAACAAGGTCAATAAAAAACGTAAAGGCGGCAACGCAGCCTTCGGACTGTAATGCCGATCGAACGTAATGCTTTGTCTCCCCCGAAGGGGGGGCATCCAATAGCCCGGGGTTGGCAACCAGCGGAAGCCTACCCCGGGAGAGAGTTTCGCCATGAAGCGAACCCCGGAGGGGTTCCAGACGAGTGAGCAGCTCCATCGACCTCTCTGCACTCCACACACATTCACGACAGACTGACGTCCAATGTTGTTCGGCACGAATAATGCAAAATTGCAGCAGGTCGACGAAGCCGATTGAGGCTCGATATTCACGGCATAAGAGCCTCCGTCACAAGCCCATCCAAGCCGCGAAGCGGTGACAGCAGATAGCCTTGGGCAACAGCCCAAGGAAAACGCAGTCGCCCAGTTCGCAGCCGCGAAGTGGCGACAGGAGAGCGGCCCGACAGCTCAGCATTCGTGCCATAATCCAACTCGATCCCCAAGCGGGAACCGGCCAAGAGCCCGATTGCCCTGTCGCCTCTTCGAGGCTGCTTGACCAGAAAGCCTCTTCCCGCAGGCTGACGCCTGCGGCTACCTGCTGCCGCCTCTTCGAGGCTTCGGACGCATCGAGCTTTCAGCGAGTTCGAACTCTCCTGCGTCCACTTCTCCGCCCGAGACGATGATGAGCCCCACCCTCCGCTCTCTCAAAACCACAACAATTTTCGAGCCGAACAACATTGGTCTCACGTGTGCCGCTCGCTAACTGAACAACTGGCGGTACTTCCGAATCGTCTGCTCCGCCGCAGCTTTCGAATTCGGCCAGGGCAGGCACTCGGCGGAGACATACCCGCTGTACTGAATCTCACGCAGGGCCTGCACGATCGGCGGCCAGTCCATGTGCCCGACACCCGCCGCACAGCGCGTGGTATCGACGCAATGCACATGTCCAAGCCAGTGTGCTGACTGCCGCAGGCCAGCTGCGATGTCGACCTCTTCGATGTTCATGTGGAACAGGTCAGCCAGCAAGCGTGCATTTGTCGCTCCTGCCTCCTCCAGCAGCAACACGCCATCCCCCTGCGTATGGCACAAGTTCGTCTCATACCGGTTCAGTGGCTCATACAGCAGTGGTACATTGTACTGACGGGCATGCTCGCCGAGTTCTACCAGCGCCTCGCCGAGCCATCCGCGAGCTGTCACCCTGTCGACGCTGCCGCCCCAGCGTCCCTGCATCGATCCGATAATCGCCGGAGCCCCATTCGCACCGCCAAAGTCGATCATCGACCGAATGAAGTCGACCGCCTTCCGCCGCACCTGAGCATCCGCGTCGGTCAGCGACAACTTGTGAATCACCCACCCCGCCCCGGTCCCGACAGCTGCGAGTTTCAGCTGGTGATCCGCGAGTTGCTTCCTCAGTTCTGTTGCCGACACCGCATCCGGCCCCGGAGCGAACAGCTCGATCGCATCGAACCCCAGCTCCGCCGCTTGCGCGATCCCCTGCCCCAGATCATCCCAGAACACAAACGGCCCCCCCTTCGCCTGAGGGACGAGGCTGATCGTGACAGCGGTGCGAATCGATGGAACAGTCATGTTGTGAACCAGTGAAATTGAAATCGTTCTGAATCGTCTTCCGTTCACCAACCCGACGCGTCAGCGAGGGCGTTTGGCAGACAGACGTTGATCATTATGAGAGAGAGAGCGGCGAGACGGCAGATTGGTCGCCAGCGAATGAAACCCATCCCTCCTGGCTCACCCTCGCTGACAAGTCGGGTTGGTGAGGGATCACACGCTACGGCCCGACAATCGTCCGCAGCACCGGCGTCATGGCATCGGCCTGTCGCCAGAATCCGAGGTCGGTGGGGTGCGAGCTGTCCACGGTTCCTTCGTTGTCGTCGCCGAGCAGGTTCTCACCCTCTTGGTAGAAGATCCCCGTCACTCCGGCAGCTCGCAAACGCTCGAACGCAGCCCGGTACTCGCGACGGCTCGAATCATTCCGCTCCCGCTTGTCCTTGTGGAACACGGCATCGCTATAGGTCCGGTCCTCGATCAGCAAGATCGGGACATTGGGCCGCTTCTCCTTGAGTCGCATCACAATCGGCTCGGTACGAGTCTTCACAGCCTCAGACCCCAGATTCGGCAGGCAGTCGAGCACGTAGACACAGGCATCAATCTCCGCCAGCAGATCAGAGACCTCCAGCTCCATCCGCCCATTCCCGGAAAATCCGAGGTTCACGACCGGGCGCTCCAGCCGCCGACCAATGATCGCCGGATGCGGCATTCCCGGTCGCGAAGCACAGGCCCCGTGTGTAATCGACGTGCCGTAGAAGACAATCGGCTTCTCATGCCCGGCGACATAGGCCGGGCCAGTCCGCAGGTCGCTCTCCTTCGGAATCCCGATCTCGAGCTTCTTCGTCCCGTTATACAGTGGAAGATAGAGTCGGTATTCCCTCCCGTTCGGGTCTGTAGCTGGCGGGAAATCGTGCGTCAGTTGAGCCGAGGTCGATTCTCCGGTCGGAGTTCCGCACGCCACCCATCTCCATACTCCGGCATCATCACGGGCGTACAGATCGACCCCGCTCACCCCCGTCGCGGGC
>CANJZR010000358.1 GCA_947479075.1 Planctomycetaceae bacterium | reverse complement strand
CCGGAATTCATGATCCGCTGTCCCGGATGGACACCATCAACTTCTGACTTCACATAGATGCGGTCGCGGTATCGCCGAATCACTTTGACGGCCCGACGGGTGAAGCTGTATGGCTCAGCCTCGTGCTCCACGAACACAACACTCTGGTGGCCATCCTCGACGACCGCCGCCACCGGCAGTTCGAGTTCATCGCTGCTGGGCGGCAGTTCAATGGAGACCGTCACGAACTGCCCCACCTTGAGATCGCCTGTGGTGTTCTCCACTCGTCCGACAACCAATGCTGTGTGTTGCATCTGATCGATGACAGCACTGATCCGGTCGAGGCTCCCGGCGAAGTCAGCTCCCGTGCGTGAGGGAACGGACACTGTCCAGGGGATGGGGTGACGCAACGACTCCAGAAGCGGCAGATCCTCTTCGTAGACGTGGGCCCAGACGGAGAGATGAGAGGTGTCGCCCACCTTGAACAGCTCGTCGGAGGTGTCGACCAGACCTCCGACTGCAATGTTCTTTTCCAGCACCACTCCCGCGATGGGAGACACGACTTCCACGCGTGCCCAGTCCTTCAAGTTGGACGCCGGAATCTGAGAGTCGGAGAGCCGGTCGGCGTCTTCGCGAATCTTCGCAATGTCCTCGTCTCGAAGACGCCAGGTGCGAAGTGTCAATTCTGCATTCGCCACTTCTGCCAGCCGAGTCTGAACATCCTTTTCCGCATCTCGGTAACTTCTTCCCGATGTCCCACCTTCTTCAGACAGCTTCTTGAGTCGATCTCGCAGGTCAAGTTCCGAACGAAGTTTCGCCAGTGAAGTCATGTACTCGATCTTCTTGGCCCCCAGGTCGGTACTCCAGATAACAGCCAGGACCTGGCCCTTCTGCACCCGGTCACCGACACGAATGGGGCGAGGTGCTTCACCCTCGGGTTTGGAGTTTCCCATCTCCACCACCTCGCCGCCAAACCGGGCATGCACATGTGACAGGCAGTCGTTGTCGAGCGCCAGGACACCGTGAAAACTCGGGAGCTTGATGGGGTTTGTCTCGGCTGATGTGGCTGACACCTGCAGGCCGAACTTACTGGCCAGTTCGGCGGGGACGACGACCGTGTCGTCACTCAGTCGTTCCACCTTCGGCCACGCCGTAGATGTCAGTTCATGGCTCTGCGGCCTCGCCGGGGGTAACGCTCCCTGGGGCTTGTGCAGCATGGTTCCCGAAACGTGGCTTCCGGCATACCAGAGAGCCGCCCCGAGTGACATCCATGCCATGGATTTGATTGCGGATGATTGCATGACTTTTTGTTCCTTGTGTCGACTCCCACTGACATCTTGTCTTCGGGTGAATCGGTCGACGCGAGATGTTTCGCTTGAGTATCAACGTGACGGCTGATTCTCACTGACCAGGCACAACCTGCTCCTGGTTCGCCTTACGGAGAACTCACCAGACTGAGAGAGACCTTGTCCACAAAATGTTCTGAGGAGTCATCATCCGTTTCCGCATCCGGATTCACGACCGACAGCTGAATCACCAGGTAACGAGTTTCGGCGGGCAAGCTGAGTTGTGCCGAAACGTTCTGCCAGGAATCGTCATCAAAATCAGCTGCCAGCTGGCGATCCACAATGGCCAGCGGGCTTCCCCATTCGGATGGATCAGCACCGGGCACCTGGATCGGCTTTTCCGAGAACGCGTAGATTTGAACTCCGTACATCTCCTGATCACCGTCATCTTGAACTGAGGTATTGAAGTTCGCAGAGGCGAACACCGACGGTCGATTCTCAATGTCCAGCTGAACATCTTCTTCCAGGTCAACCAGCTGATAGACAGCTCGCGGATTGGAATCAGAATTCGCGGGTTCGCCCCAATGCAGCATCTGCTTGCCCTCGAGAGGGTCCACACCGGAATGCTGCCCCACGATTTCCACCTGGCTCCCAAACCACCCGCCTTCCAACTGCAAGGCCCTGTCGTTGAGCGTCCGGGATTCGAACCCGGCATCAGCCAAGACCAGTGGGACGGACACCGGAGTGCGAGACGTGGTCAATAAATGATCACCCTGAACAACGAACAGCGCGGCAACTAGACAGGCGACCAAGGCAGCAACGCTCCACCCTGCCTTCTTCAGACGACTGACTCGTTCTGCCGGTCTGATTACTGGCTCTGTGCCATGTAAGGGCAGATTGCGTGCCAGTTCTTTCACCTGAGAATTCACGGCAGCCTCTGGGCTCCCGTCGCCAAACTCCCGGGCGAGTAAACCGTCCATGAACATGTGATCCAGGTACGCCTGTTGCGCAATGGGATCAGACTTGAGGAGTTCGTTCAGCCGAAGTGAGTCCTCGGTGGACAGCATGCCATCACTCAACTTGGCGGTTAACTCGCGGTACTCTCGGTGATCTGCATGCATTATGTGAGCCCTTCCTGAAGTCGTTGTGACACACAATTCAATAACGACTCGCGAATCCGATAGAGCAGCTGCGAGACTGCCCCGACTGACTGGCCGCGCGATTCTGCGATATGGCTGACGGTTCCACTCGGGGAATATCGCTCAGCAATCAATTCGTAATGCTCCACCGGCAGCTTCTTTAAGCACTCCCCCAGGGCCTCAGCTGGATTGCCGACTGTGCCCTCGATGGCCAGCGCCTGACGCTCGCACAACGCGCTGAAAAGCTCCTCGTCAAATACCAGCCGATCGCGATTCATCGCTCTGCGGAACTTCAACACGTGATACCGCGCGATGCGTGACGCCCAGGCCATAAAGTTGGTTCCAGGCTCGAAATCATCCGCTTTGTGCCAGAGTGTCAGGTTGGTTTCCTGCAGAATATCCTGCGCGGCGATGCGATCTGGCATCAATGACAGGATGCAGGCATACAGCCCCGATTGACACGAGGTCAGCAGTTTCACGAACTCATCGGAATCACGATCCACATTGGTCCTCCATCATTCATATGTCCGTCGCAGCTGCGATCTCACGGAAGAAAATGGGAGCTTACGCCCAATTGTAAAATCTGGTTCATTCAGTGAAACGAACGCGAGCCAATGATATGCACGAGGGCAGCAAACCTGCATGAATACGGAGACATCTACCAACGAAAATCAGGCGGCGAATCGTAGCTCGCCTGCATGCAGTTCGATCAAGAAAGTGAGGATCGCTCACGTTTCGATTGCCAATGACATTCCAGCTCGATCTGCACCGTTTGGATCGAGAACCGCAGGGCGTAAAGGCCCATGCCTGAGCTTGTCTATTGCGAACCGAGCGACTGGCTACCTCGAAATCACGAGACAGACATCCTCAGCGAGAATGAATCGGATGACATAAGAGAGCGGGAAAATCGCACAAGCCCCGGATTCGCTCTGGGGTGTCGATCGCCCCCTGCCTTATCCCACGTGGACTTCCATCAGTGTCAGAAGGTTCCCAATCGTCCGGTGAGATTCAACGGAGTGTCGCAGCGGCTGCTCAGTCAGGATGCGATACCGATTTTTTCGGCCAATCTTTTCTCTCTCAATGAAACCACCTTCTTCGAGGTCCGCGATAATTCTCTGAACGGCTCTCTCTGTGATTCCAACTTCGATCGCGACTTGGCGAAGCACCACATCGGGATTGCGGGAAATGAGGATCAAAACGTGAGAGTGGTTCGTCAGGAACGTCCACCGAGCGGTCGGCGGAACTTTTGCTTCAGCACCAATTGTGGCAGGCCGCACGTTCTTGGAACGCACAGCAGGTGCTGAGCGTCGAGACTTCGTCCTGGAGTCTACACTCGTTGCAGCGGCGAGACTGGCACGAGACATCTTCTTCATGTGTACACCAGAGGCTGTGCATCGAAATCTCAGCTGACGGCACCATTCCATAGCCCTGAACCAGAACTCTTTCAGGGACTCGCATTTCGAGCCAACACCCTGCATGTTATCGATCAGACATGACATATCAATCGCAAATCTCAAGTCGCATATGCAGGGGCTGGCAAGATTCAGTTGCGGGGAGTCTCCCGGGTTCCCGTGCCGTGATTCCATGAAAGCTGCGGAGACGATCGAAGAGTGGATGCCCACTGAACAATCTCTCTGAGACCTCAGAGACTGGACCCAACTCACTGATGAATTGAAAACTGCCCTGCTCTGCGGATGGCTGAGCTTGCCTGGATGTGATCGAACAACGTGTCGAATTCCGCGCAGCATTCCGGTGACACCCGGTTTCCTTCTGACTTCACCGCCATCTTCGCCGTCAATTTGCCTGGATGTGGAAGAATAGCCACCAGTCTGGCAAGAAAACGACCATTTTCCGAACCATGCTCTCGAAGTGGCACACATCGTTCCCGTCTCGAAATATTTCAGGAAATCAGTGTTTCCGTTCTGGAGTCAAGCACGGGGCCATCCATTCACCGCATCTCAGTCCTCGACGCTATACACGCGAAGTACGTAGCACGTCATATGTTTCGCATATCCGGTGTCGTGTCTCCTACGGCGTGACTTGCTGCTGCCGAGTGACGTAACTCCTTCCGGTAACACGCATTCTCAGGCATGTCGTTCCGCCTGAGGACGTTCGTATTGGCGAGTTTGGCATACCAGTTGCGTAACGACCGGGCAAAGGCATTCATTGAGATGTCCTACGTGCTGTCGGTGCAAGTCGAGATCTTGAGATCCGCCGGTTCTGCACGGTTCTGTGAGAGATCTG
>CANJZR010000357.1 GCA_947479075.1 Planctomycetaceae bacterium | reverse complement strand
CGTTCATCCGGAAGTCATGGTCCCGCTCGTTGGCTACAAGAGCGAACTCGATCACCAGGCCAAGATCATCCGCGACACCGCGGACAAGGTCTTCGCCGAGAAGGGTGTGAAGGTCGACTACCAGGTCGGCACGATGATCGAAGTGCCGCGTGCTGCGTTGACCGCTGGTGAGATCGCTCAGACCGCTGAGTTCTTCAGCTTCGGAACGAACGACCTGACCCAGACGACCCTCGGCATGAGCCGTGACGACTACGGTTCGTTCATCCCGCTCTATCGTGAAAACGATATCATCGGTGACGACCCGTTCCAGAAGATCGACCAGACCGGCGTCGGCCGTCTGATGAAGATCGCCTGCGAAGACGGTCGGGCCACGCGTCCCAAGCTCAAGCTCGGCATCTGCGGCGAACACGGCGGCGAACCTTCGTCCGTCATGTTCTGCCACAAGCTCGGCCTCGACTACGTCAGCTGCTCGCCGTTCCGCATTCCAATCGCGAAGCTCGCAGCTGCCCAGCAGGCCGTCGAAGGCTAACCAGTAGGACAGACATTCTTGTCTGTCCTGCCTCACCAATCGCCGTCGAGTCCCCTCGACGTGACCACATCAAAGACCGCCGAGGATCACTCCCCGGCGGTCTTTTTGTTTTCCCCCCTATCTTCAGTGAGCCGGAAGCGTCAGCGCCCGGAGATGAGTTCTCTCGTTCCCAAACTCCAGTTTGGGAACGCCTATCCCCGAAGCTCTGCTTCGCCGCGTGCCAATCCCCTGAACTCAGAGCACAGAAGATGACCTGCCAGATCCACGGTCAGTACGTCGATGACGACTGGGCATTCGCGGGCACCGCAGGTCTTAAAGCCTGAAATCCGGCGGTAACAGAGTCTTCTTTCCACGGGTGAAATCCTCTGAGTCGTATTCAACGTAATACAGCGGCTTCCCGCATTGAAACACAAAGTACGCCCGCGGATTTCCAGGATCCTTGCGAAAACGTGGCGATGCGGTCCCGGCACTTCGACGATCCAGATCGTCCTCGTACGCGTAGATCACTTTCTGCCACGTCCCGAATCTGTTCTTCATCGTCTGCGAGGAAATCCGCCCACCTTCTCGTTTATACCCGTGGAACGTCGGCACACGATGAATCCGGCTGACGACTTGTTGGATGTCATCGAAAATCTCGCGGTCTGTATACCGATCTCGGATCGCTGCCCGCTCCTCCAGTCCCATGGACTGACGCAACTGGCCCCACGATCCAAATCGACGAGCAAGGAAGGTGCTTGCAAAACCAGTGAGCTGGCAGAAACGTGCCAGCGTTAGATTGTCGCCATGCTGTACAACGGCTGCACGGAGACTTTCCCGAATCTCCTCGTTAGCCAGCGTGTGCCTCGCGTGAGGTCCATTCGGCATCAATCCAGCCATCGCCCGCAGTTCACACCAGGAACCACAGAGCTTGTTGATCCGCTCACGGGACAACCCACTCTTTTGCCGAACCACTGTCAGTGTGAGTGTCTCGCCATGAACTTCAACCAGTTCACGCGTGAGCGATAACAATTTTTCTCGGGCCACGGCTTCATTCATGTCGTTCGGAGCATCATGCGGCATGAGACAAACCAGGGATCGACATCAGGATCGAGTTCTTTGCGACAGAATTCGCAGTCGTTGAATCACGATATGGTTGCGCCGTTGTGTCCGCTTCTCCTCTCGCGGAGCAACGAATTACCGGACGCCAGACACGAGTTCAATATTCACGCTGCCGACGACGTACCTCACACGGCCGAGATCGTGCCACCTGACAATAGAACCGGTATACTGCCACCACATCCCGTTCAGTTCCCCGTGGAGTTTTTCTGCAATGCGTTACACCACTTTCGCAGCCATGATATGCGGTTTGATCTGTTACGCGGGAACAACCTCAGCGGGTGATGTTCCCGACTGGCGATCGTGGCGGGGACCATCCGACAGTGGCAGTGTTGAAGGTGGCCAGTACCCGGTGAAGTTCGACGCCGAGAAGTACCTGTGGCGGACAGCCTTGCCAGGCAAGGGATGCTCGACGCCGATCATCCACGCCGGCAAGATTTACGTGACCTCAGCTGCCGAGGGCCAGGACGCGGTGCTGTGCTTCGATATGAACGGGACCGAGCAGTGGCGGACCGTCTTCGGGGCCGAGAACGCCGGGAAGCATCGCAACGGGTCGGGTAGCAATGCCTCGCCAGTGACCGATGGGAACGCGGTCTACGTCTTCTACAAGAGCGGCACGCTCGCAGCTGTGGGGCTGGACGGCAAGGAACTCTGGAAGACGAATCTCGTCGACCGCTACGGCAAGGACACGTTGTTCTGGGATCACGGAACGTCCCCCGTGCTGACCGAGAAGTATGTCATTATGGCCCGCATGCATCAGGGCGAATCGTGGCTGGCAGCCTTTGATAAGCAGACCGGCGAGCTGGTCTGGAAAGTGGCACGCAACTACACGACGCCGACCGAGTGCGATCACGGGTACTCGACCCCGCTGGTGATTCAGCACGATGGCAAAGAGTCGATCCTCGTCTGGGGAGCCGAGCATGTGACGATCCACGATGCGAAGAACGGCGAAGTGGACTGGTCGTGCGGGGACTTCAATCCCGATGGCAACAAGCTGTGGCCAGCGATCGCGACGCCGGTGATCGTCGGTGACATGGCGGTCATCGCGTATGGCCGCAACGATCGTGGAGTCCCCCGGCTGCATGGCATTCGCCTGACCGGCTCGGGCGACGTGACCGAGACCAGCCACGCGTGGCTGCGGGATGATGTGGGGACGTTTGTGCCGTCACCAGTCGCCTACAAGGGGCACGTCATTCTGGTACGTGATCGCGGCGAGTTGGCCTGCATCGACCCCGCCACGGGCAAGACTGTCTGGGAAGGAGCTTTCCCCAAGGACCGCTCGAACTTTTACGCCTCACCGCTGGTGGCGGGTGATCTGCTCTATGCCCCCCGCGAGGACGGCACGGTCTTCGTGGCCAAGATCGCCGACGGAAAGTTCGAACTCCTGTCCGAGAACGTCATGGCCGAACCCGTCATCGGCTCTCCCATCCCCGCCGGCGACCGGATTTTGATTCGCGGGGAGAAGCACCTGTTCTGTGCAGCGGCGGAGTAAGTGATTAGCGATTCGGCATTCACCAGGCTTGCCTGTCCTTGGAGTTCTCTCGATGTACCGATCGCTCTCTCCTGTGCTGGCGGCTCTCCTGGGTCTATTGGCCAGCTCGTTGACACTGGCGGGCGATATCAAAGTCATCGACAAAGAGGTCCGGTACCTCGCGAAGAAATACGCCGAGAACGACAAGCCGCGTCCTGCTCCTTCATTCGAGGGGGTCGGAATCCCGATCACCTCGCTGCCCGAAAAGATCCGCTCGCCGGGCGGGTGGGAGGAGAACGCCTACGTCGCCTCGAACGAGCAGACGATCTTTCGCTTTCCCGGCGAGAGTCGGGTGGTGCATCTGGTCGAAACGACGCGCGGCATCGATGACACTGACACCGGGGCGATCGATTACAAGCTGTGGTACCGCGTCTCGCTCGACAACGGCCGGACCTATTCCGAACTGAAGCCGCTGATCCAGAAGGGGGCGGAGTATGACTACCTGCACCCGATTTCCGGGGTGTGGGTCGGCTCCAACAGCTTTGTCTTCGGCGGGCGCATCGTCGGGGCGGCGAACGGAGAGATCCTGGTCCCGACCTACCGCTGGCCACTCGACGAGAATCGCAAGCGGCTGAATCCCCATAACGGCTACACCTATATGGAGTCGGGAGTGCTGATCGGCAAATGGACCAGCGATGGCCAGGATGTCGAGTGGCAGTGCGGCCAGTTCGTCCGACCCGAGCCCGGCGAATCGACTCGTGGGTCAGATGAGTCAGCTGTGGAGGAGTTGAAGACGAAGGGCCACTTCCTGATGGTCACTCGCGGATCGAACATGAACAAGCCGGAGTTCTCGGGCCGCAAGTGGCTCTCGATCTCCAAGGATGGATGCCGCACCTGGAGCAAGCCGGTGCCGTGGACCTACACCAGCGGCGAGGCATTCTTCAGCCCCGCCGCCCAGAGTTCGCTGATCCGCTCGCACAAGAACGGCCGCCTGTACTGGATCGGGAACATCACGCCGACTAATCCCGACGGCAACTACCCCCGTTTCCCGCTGGTCATGGGCGAGATCGACGAAGAGAGCTGCCTGCTCAAGCAAGAGACCGTCATCACGATCGATACCCGTAACCCCGAGTTCGATACCGAGAAGATGCAGCTGTCGAACTTCCGCACGACCGAAGACCCGCAGACCGGCCACATCCTGATCACACTGACCCGCATGGACGACAACATCAAACCACCATCCGACGACCCGAAGACCTGGTACCAGGGACACCCGAACTGGTATCTGGTGGAAGTGCCGGAGTGAATGAGTTTTTCTGTGGCGACTGGAAGTCGTCCGCTCAGACACACGATTGCAATCAACGTCGGTCGACAAGAGCAGCAGGTTGTCACGCAGGGGGCGAACAGTCCTGAGACATGGCACACCGCTGACTTGCAGCCTCTCGCGAACCAATTCCTCCCTGATGTGTCTCGCCCGGCACTATGAACAAGAAGCAACTCTTAAAACTGGGATGCCCCGAAGACTGCGTCGTGGAAGCGATTCAGGCGGTGCAGCTG
>CANJZR010000356.1 GCA_947479075.1 Planctomycetaceae bacterium | reverse complement strand
GGAGATCAGCAGATCGTCGATTGGCTTCTGAAAAAGAAACTGCTTCCCAATCAGTCCGCGCCCGGCAGTCCGCTGGCCTCACTGGTGGAGGAGTATCGCCGTATTGAGCAGGCGATTGAGTTTCCCCGCACCGTCAACAGCATGGACGAGCGGGCAGCTGTAAAGACCGGCGTCTTCTTCAACGTGCGAGGCAATGTCGACGCGATGGGGGATGTCATCATGCCCGCGTCGTTGTCGATGTTCGGTCCGAATGAGGCGATCACGTCGAGTCCCGGCAGTGGTCGTCTGGAACTGGCCGAGTCGCTCTTAAGCCCCGAGCACCCCTTGACCTCTCGCGTCTACGTCAATCGTATCTGGCAATGGGTGTTTGGCACCGGGCTCGTCGCGACTCCCGATGACTTCGGGCGATTGGGAGACCGCCCGTCCCATCCGGAACTGCTCGACTGGCTGGCCCGCGACTTCATGCAGCAGGGGTGGTCGACTAAGACTCTGGTCCGGCAGTTAGTCCTGTCACAGACTTTTCGAGAATCCGGGTTGGTCAATTCCGAGGCCATTCAACGTGATCCGTACAACCGCCTGCGGCACCATTATCCGACTCGCCGTCTGGAGGCCGAACAGCTTCGCGACGCACTTCTGTCCGTCTCGGGACGCCTCGACCCGGCGCTGTATGGCCGTCCCATTCTGCCGCCTCGGACCGTCGAGGATGGCTCGAAGCGACTCTTCTCCGGACCGGTCGATGGGAATGGGCGCCGCTCGCTCTATCTGATGATGTCGATCATGGCTCCACCCAAGTTTCTGACAGCGTTCGACCTCCCCGATCTGAAATTGCCCAGCGGTCGCCGCAACGTGACCAGTGTGCCGACGCAGGCACTGTTGCTGCTCAACGATCCACTCGTTGACCAATTGTCTCGCCATTGGGCCAGCCAGCTGATCAAGATCCCCCACAGCTTGCCGGGGGACCGAATCGAAGCCATGTTCGTCACCGCTCTGGGGCGACAGCCCAGCGACTCGGAACGCGAACGCTGGGGATCGCTCTTGCGGGAGTTGTCCTCGTCCTCCGATCCGATGACCGACGAGTGTGCGTGGGCCCAGCTGGCCCATACGCTGTTCAATACGAAGGAATTCCTCTATTACCGGTAGTCACTGGTTCACGCGGAGATCTGTGTCATGACACATTGGCGTCACTCTTGTCCCGGCGCAGTTCGCTCGGTCCAGGCCCGGCGGGGGTTCCTGCAGCAGGCGTCCGCGGGCTTTGGAATGCTCGCCTTTCAGGGTATGACAGCCACCGCTTCGGCGACCGTGGCACCGCACTTTCCCGCCCGTGCTCGCAGTGTAATTTTCTGTTTCATGGATGGCGGCCCGAGCCATGTCGATACCTTCGATTACAAGCCGATGCTCAAGAAGCATCAGGGACAGGCAATCGGCTCGCGCTGGGTCTCGAAGAAATCGCAGTCGGACGCCAGCCGGGTCTGGTTCGGTTGTCCCTGGGAGTTCAAGCAGCGGGGCGAAAGCGGTCTGTGGGTGAGTGATCTCTTCCCACGTACTGCGGCGGTGGCGGACAAGCTGTGCGTCGTGCGGTCGATGGTGGGCGAACTTCCGCTGCATGGTCAATCGTCGCTGCTGATGCATACGGGACGCAGCATAGGACTGGCCCCGAGCATGGGGGCGTGGATTTCCTACGGGTTGGGCACCGAGAACGCCAACCTTCCGGCGTACGTCCTGCTGAACAATGACTGGGTTCCGAACGGCGGACTCGAAAACTTCGGCAGCTCGTTCCTGCCCGCCAGTCATCAAGCCACCGTCATGCGGGCCAAAGGCTCACCCGTTGACAACATTGCACCTCTCGATCCTCGCGATGTCCAGCGGAAGAAGCTGGCTCTGTTGTCGGAAGTCGATCGTGAGTTCGGTCAGACGACATCCGATGCCTCGGCGATCGAGTCGGCCATCGCGAACTATGAGACGGCCTTTCGCATGCAGATGACGGTCCCCGATGTGGCTGACATCAGCAAAGAGCCGGAACACATTCACCGGCTCTACGGCATCGATTCCTCCGATGAGCACCAGAGGTATTACGCCAGCCAGGCTCTCCGCGCCCGGCGCCTCGTCGAAGCCGGTGTCCGCTTTGTCGAGATCACCTGCCCCAGCTTCGATGGAAACAACTCCCCCTGGGATCAGCATGGACAGCTGAAGGTCCTGCATGAGAAGAATGCCCGCGTGACGGAGCAGTCAGTGGCTGCTTTGATCACCGATCTTGATCAGCGTGGGTTACTCGATGAGACGATCGTCGTCTGGGCGGGAGAGATGGGACGCACTCCCCATACCGGAGCGATTAACGAGAACACCGGACGCGACCATCACGTCAGCGGATTTTCCATCTTTCTGGCCGGCGGTGGTTTCAAGCGGGGCATCGCTTACGGCGAGACTGACGAGTTCGGGGCGAACGCCGTATTGAACCCGCTGACCATGCATGACCTGCACGCGACCATCCTGCATCAGCTGGGGCTCAACCATGAGCGACTGACGTTCCGCTACGGCGGCCGCGATCACCGCCTGACCGATGTTCATGGCGTCGTGGTCAACGATCTGTTGGATGCATAATTATTTGACGCTCGGGTGCTCGCCCGGGGCGGACGACCGGCGATTGTGGCTGAATGACGATCCATCGGCAGAAAATGCCGGTCGTCATTTGCCCGGGTCCGGCCAATTCTGCAACAGGAAATGCCGAACACGAGCGGTTCTGATCGACCCTATTGACCGTCGATCGATCGGCGTCGTACTTTCTGCATGACTTCTCGTGGAAGAACCTCGCAGTTCTGCGCTCCCCCCTTCCGCACCCCTCCCTCCTCGCCTCAGGGCGCTGACTTTCCCCTTCTCAGCCAAGGATCGGCGACATGCGATCTCATCGCTCGCTCATGATGTGCGTCCTGTACGCGGTACTGGTCTGTGCCGGCTGTCAGTCGCTCGATCTCGATTTCAAGCTGCCCGGGAAGCTCGACCCGGAAAACCGTCGCAGGTCCCGCGTGAACGAGGCCTTGCGAGGGGAAAAAGGGCACTCCCAACTGATTGGAGACTACATCTCCATCGGGGGAGATACCGTGCGTATGGTTCAGGGGGTCGGCCTGGTCGTGGGACTGGATAACACCGGGGAGGACCCACCCGCATCGCCACAACGGAAGATTCTGTTGGAGGAGATGCGTCGTGAAATGGTGCCCGACCCCGAAACGCTGCTGCGGTCTCCCAACACGGCTATGGTCATTGTGACGGCCTATATCCCCCCTCTGATTCGTAAGGGCGATCCGCTCGACATTCATGTGAAGCTGGCAGAGGGAAGCCAGACCACGAGTCTGCGGGGAGGTCGTTTGATGCCCTGCTTCCTGCGTGAGTACACATTCCTCGCCGAAGGGGGCGGGATGAAGGAAGGCCGCGAGATGGGGATTTGCAGCGGGCCCATCATGATTCGGGGCGGTGACGACGATCCGTCGGGACTGGTCATCGGTATTATCCCGAACGGTGGCAAGTACACCGGAATGAACCGCGATCTGGGGATCCGGCTGCGGGAAGATTACAAAGGCGCGAAGATGACGATCCGCGTCGCCGATCGAATCGGGATGCGATTCGCTGGCTATGACCACGGGATCAAGAAGCCTCTCGCCAAAGCCAAAACAGATCAGTCGATCGAACTCATTGTCGCCGACCGCTATCGCGAAAATTACTACCGCTACCTGCAGGTGATTCGCCACATTCGGCTGGCCACGGAAACGTCGGTTGATCATCAGCTGCGGATGCAGGAACTGGCCAGTGCGCTGATTCGAGGTGACTCAAGCGAACAGGCCGCATTGGAACTCGAAGCGATTGGCAACGAGTCGATCCCGATTCTCAAGGATGGTCTGGAAGCGAACGAACTGGAGGCCCGCTTCCGTGCGGCCGAAGCACTGGCCTACCTGAACGATGCTTCGGGGGTCGCCGTACTCAAAGAAGTCGCCGACAAAGAGCCAGCCTTCCGGGCCTATGCACTGGCAGCTCTCTCCACGTTGACCGATGGTGACGCGATTATGGCTCTCCGCGAATTGCTGCATCACAAGGAAATCGAAGTCCGCTACGGCGCCTTCCGGGCTCTGTCGATTGCATCTCCGGGCGACGCGGAAGTCATGACCAAAAAGCTCGACACCGGATTCGCGGTCCATCAGATCAGTTCGTCGGGCGAACCGGTGATTCACGTCTCTCGCCGTCGCAATGCCGAGGTCGTGTTCTTTGGAACCAATCAGAAATTCTCGGCACCTCTCTTCATGCGGGCGGGGCATGATGTCCTGATCCAGTGTCCGGAGAATGGTGACAAGGTCAAGCTCCTGATGATTGCTCCGGGCCAGCCGACCCGCGAACTCTACTCCAGCATGAGAGTGACGGATGTCATCCAGGCGGCTGCGGAACTCGGTGTGGAGTATCCCGCCATCGTCGAGATGCTGGAGCAGGCCCAGAAGCAGCGTAACCTCGATGGCATGCTGGCCTTTGACCAGATTCCACAGGGCGGACGTGTCTTCCAGCGACCAGAGGATGCCGAAGGTCCGGCCACGGAAATGGTGGGCAGCTCGGGAATGCTGCCCAACCTGTTCGACTTCGATCCAAGTGGTATGGAGATCGAGACGGAACCAGCCCCT
>CANJZR010000355.1 GCA_947479075.1 Planctomycetaceae bacterium | reverse complement strand
GCCACTGAGCGGTATTCAGGTCTACGAAAACATGCGGGCCGTTGATTACCTGCAAAGCCGCCACGAAGTCGACCCCGACAAACTCGGAATCACCGTGGCCAGTGGCGGCGGTAACCAGACGATGTACGCCGGAGCGTGGGACACGCGGTTCAAGGCTGTGGTGCCCGTCTGCTCAGTCGGGACATACAACGCCTACCTCGGGGCAGCCTGTTGCATGTGCGAGGTCGTCCCCGGGGCGGCCAGCTTTTGCTGCGAGGGCGAGATCCTCGGCCTGTGTGCTCCTCGCGGGTTGATGCTCTTCAATGCGACGCGGGATGCGAACCAGTTCTCAGTCAAGGAAGCCCGCAAGTCTCTGGCGGTGGCCCAGACATTCTTCGACCTCAACGATGCGCCAGCTGCTCTCCAGCAGACCGTCTTTGACTGGCAGCACGATTACAGCCAGACGATGCGCGAGCGGATGTACGGCTGGATGACACTCAAGCTCAAGGGCGAAGGTGACGGCTCTCCCCTGCCCGACCCTGAGATGAAACTGGAAGATCCCGAAACCATCCGCTGCTACCCCGGCGACTCTCGCCCCGATGACTGGGTGACACTTCCGCAGTTCGCAGCTGCGGAAGGAAGACGATTGGTCCAGGGGATAGAAACACCCGACGATGCGACCGCATGGGAATCGCAGCAGGTTCATCTCCAGGCGGCGCTACTGCGGTCGAATGTGTTTCGCAGCAATCCCCGACCAAGTGATGGTCCGACGAACTCGGTGACCCTTGTTACGGCGGATGCTCCTACGCAATCGGTCGTCTCGATTGAGAGCGAACCGGGTGTCACGCTGGAGTGCCAGCTCACGACCGCGAAGCAACTCGCACAGTCTCCCGCTCATATGGTCATCATCGCCAGCCTCGATGCAGAGAACACTGACGAGGTGAAACGGCTTAGTGATGCGGCCTCACAACAGGGCTGGGCAGTGCTGGTTCCCCGGCTGCGAGCCACAGGGCAGCTGGCTCCTCCCGGAGACAAGATCGGCCATGCTCCCGATCACAACTCTGGTCAGTGGGGACTGTGGGTGGATCGCCCTCTGTTGGGACAATGGGCTCATGACCTGCAGCGAGTCGTCGCCGCGACTCGCTCCGCAACACCCGGAGAGGTGGCTGTAGTGGGTGTTGGCACCGCTGGGCCGGTGGTCTTGTGCGCTGCAGCTGTCGATACTCGGATCACCCGCGTGGCGACGGTGAACTCGCTCTCCAGCTACATCAGTGATGTTCCCTATCGGGGACAGCGTTTTGGCGTGCTGGCACCGGGGATCCTGCGAGATGTCGGTGACATCGAACACATCGCGTCCCTGGTGGCGCCGCGTCCGCTGACCATCGCGGGTGGAGTGACGGGTAGTGGAGTCGCTCTCGATGACGCGGGCCTCACGTCGGCTTATGACTTCACTCAACAGGTCTACGGACTCGCTACGAAAGAACCAGCACTGACGATTCGCACGGGTGAATTCGATGTCGCTGAGTTTTTGAAAGCCAGGTGACCAGTGATCGACACGGCGCACGCCTCCGGTTCTGATGATCGCACGCCGAAAAGAGCCGATGGCTAGCGCCGAACCGCTCACGGAACGTACAATACGAAGGCCACCGCCTTCTGCTCGCTTAGGACTTGATGCTGCCGATGAACTTCAAAGAAGTGATCATTCTGATTCCCAGTCACAGCCTGGAGGACTTTCCGTCCGAATTGAGCGAGAAGCCCGCGTCGAGCCTGTTGAACGTCTTCGCGGTCGCGTGGCATCCGGCTCTGCTGCTGGAGACGCAGGAGATCCCGGTCTGGCGGCGATACGACAGCGTACTCCCCGATCAGTCGGGCAGCCTGTTCCTGATTCCGACAGCGTGTGATGACAACGTCACCATCGAATGGTCGCAATCGGCCAAGTCGGCGGGCTCGGCAGTGGTTCGAGGGCAGACCGAACGCAAAGAGATGCTGGCTGCAGCACTCAGTCATCTCGATTCTGTTCCGCCCATGGACGAGGATCTGGTCGCTGATTTCCTGGCCTTCGGCACGACCTGGCTGCTGTGCGAGTTGCTGACCCGGCACATGCGGAACTTCAGCTCGCCCGATGCGATGCGGATGAAAACCGAAATGCTGGCCGCTGCGCGGGCTGCCCGGGATGGAGATGTGGCCGATGCCCGTCGCCACCTGGGACATGCGTTTGATCTGCTGCTGGAATGTCGTGAGGGGTTCTACCCCGTGCAGTGTTTTCTGATGGACCTCTGTCTCGGCGGAGCGACAGCTGACCTGCCCTCGCTGGAGCGGTTGGTCGAGAGCAAGGTCCCTTCGAACATCCTGATGACGGCCCGTGATCTCGAAACGATTCAGCAACAGTCACCATCGACCGTCGACCGGCTTCGCGAGGCGTGGCAGGCAGAACGGACCGACATCGTCGGCGGCGACTGGCGTGAAGGGTGTACTCAGCTGAGTGGGATCAACTCAGTACTGTGGTCACTCGAACGCGGGCGTCGTGGCTATCGCGAACAGTTGTCCAAATCTCCGACGATCTGGGGACGGCGGCGATATGGTGTCAATCTGGCGATGCCGCAGTTGCTCCAGCGCTCGGGGTTCGCGGGTGGACTGCACTTCGTGATGGACGACGGACTCTATCCCGATGATGAGCAGACGCGGTTGCGCTGGGAGGGTCACGATCACTCGGTCCTCGAATCGTATAGCCGCATTCCACTCGCGGGGGACAGCGCGTCGAGCTTCCTGCGGTTCCCGGTTCGCATGGCGGAGTCGATGGACCACGACCATGTGGCTGCGGTGTCGTTTGCCCGCTGGCCCGACTTGCGATCGCCTTGGCTCGACGACCTGCGGCGAATGGCGAAGTTTGCCCCCGTGCTGGGCCGGTTTGTGACCTTTGCCGAATTCTTTCAGGTGACCGAGCAGCGGGAACGCTACACCGACCTGAAGTCGACTGATTATCTCACCCCATTTCTGGTTCAGGCTGTGGCCCGCGAGGAGGCACAACCGATCAGCCGGTACCGCGAAGCTGCGACCCGCCGAAATCAGTTTGACCGGGGCGAGTATTGCAGCGCACTGGCGAGTCTGCTGCGGGGGACACCGATTCAGCGGGGCGAGGCTCTGGAGGAGCGGGTCGAACAGGCGGGCCCCGACCTGCCGACCACAGTCGATGACACGCTGTCGGCCGACCTCGCAAGCCACGAATCGACCGCCGCCCGTCGACTGGCTCCGATCCTCGTCGGCGACCCGGGCCGCAAAGGCGTGCTGTTAATCAACACCCTCTCGTATGCCCGGCGAGTCGTGGCGGACTGGCCGGTCGGGTTGCCCTTGCCTCCGGTTGAGGGCAGTGTCGTCGCTGTTCAGCCCGACGCTCAGCGTCCGGCTGTGGTTGTTGATATGCCGCCCAGCGGGTTCCTGTGGGCCGCTGGAGATCAGCCAGCCCGGACCTCACAACCGGCCAAGAAACGTGAGGGAGCCTGGGCCGAGGGGTTGTCGCTCGGCAATGAGTATGTCGACATCCGCTTGAGCGAAGCGACGGGGGGAATGGCGGATATCCGCACTCCGAATGTCGTCGGCAACCGTTTGAGTCAGCAACTGGCCCTGCGATTCCCCTCCCCTCGCACCGTTACCGTCGGTGAGGGTGACGAAGCGTTCGAGGAGACGACCTACTATTCAGTTCCAGTCTGCGACAGCCATCGCGTGATCTCCGCGGGTTCGACACTGGCTGAGATCGAAACAGTCGGACGGATTCTCGATCCGCAAAACCAGACACGTGTTCTGGCTGAGTACCGTCAACGAGTCCGGTTGTGGCGTGGTCGACCGGCGATCGAGCTGGAGATCGATGTCACTCCGCTCAAGCCGATTGAAGGCGACCCATGGACGAATTACATCGGCATTCGCTGGGCCTGGAAGAACGAGGACGCCGCCATCACCAAGGGCGTGATGCAAGCTGCCCAACCCGTCCTCGGAGAGCGAATCGAGGCTCCCGATTACCTGGAGATCGCCGATGATTCGCAACGCATCGCTCTGCTGACTTCCGGGCTACCGTTTCATCGACTGACCGGGACTCGCATGCTCGACACGCTGCTGCTCGTCGCGGGCGAGACAGCTGGTCCCCGCACGATGCGAATCGCCTTCGACCAGCAGTTCCCGATGCAGGCGGCGATTTCCTCAGTCACCCCGCCCGTCGTCATTCCCGTCGATCGCGGTCCGTCCTCGTCCGGTGCGTCGGGCTGGTTGTTCCACGTCGGGGCCAAGAACGTCATGCTGCTCAAGATCCTGCCGCTTGATGACGAGCAGACCGGCTCACCGGCTGGATGCGTCTTGCGTCTGATGGAAACCGAAGGACTGGCAAAGGCGTTCAAGCTCTACGCGTTCCGTCAGCCTTCGAAAGCTCGACTGCGGGATTTCGTTGGTAACACGATCTGCCCCCTTGGCATCGATCCCGATGGTGGGGTGCTGCTGGAGATGGCGGCGTATGAAGCGTGCGAGGTCGAACTCCTCTGGTAGGGGATCCCGCACGAGAATCACATGCGTAGTTCCTGCTGAAAAGACTGCTCATCTACTTCTCGGGCAGGCTCTTGATCCATTGTTCGATCATCTCAACGGCGCGCTGATCGACCTGCGAGCTGCCGATCAGTGGCATCTGCCCCGCCCCT
>CANJZR010000354.1 GCA_947479075.1 Planctomycetaceae bacterium | reverse complement strand
GGACCGAAGTCTGTGGAGTTTCCGCTTTGACTGCAGAGATCCCCAGCCCGATTAGAATCAGGCCCACACACAGTTTGGATACGGTTCGCATGTATGAAACTCCGGGAAGAACACAGCTGTGACGCTTCGTATTCGCATCGTGGGAAGTTTATGTGAAAGAATCAACGGTCGTGATTGATGTGCGCGACCAGTGGCCGACAGCGGGGGCGGCTCTGTCTTGCTCAGCACGAGAGAACGATCTACGCTCAAGCTGGGCGTCTTCGGTTTTCTTTAACTGGTCCGGCCAGCGCACATGCGGAACGCACTTGAATATCTCATCATCATTCTCCTCTCAGCGGCCACGCTGAATGTGATCGACCACGGGTGGCTCTCCCCGAAAGGGATGCAGGTACTGATCGTGGCTCTGTGCTGGATGAAGACTGTGTTCTTTGTCGTTGAGGAGATGATCCAGCTGCGCGATGCGACTCGGATGAATCTCGCATACCACAGGTTCATGTGGCTGATGCTGGTGAATATGTTTCAGATCATCCTGTCGTTCGGACTCGATTATTACTGCCTGCTGCAGATCAACGGCCAGAGTTTCTCCGTGAACAACGAGCTGTATGGCTCCGAGTTGATCTTTGAGTGTGTCTACTTCAGCACGTTGAACTTTACGTTCTTTGGCTATGGCGACATCACACCACAGACGGTCCCAGCCAAGCTGATGGCGATGACGGAGATCTCTCTCGCCTTTCTGACAGTGATTTTCCTGCTGTCAGATTTCATCAGCATGAAAGAGTCACTGCGTATCCGGGAATCTCAACCTGGCGAGACCCGTGCGTAAGGGGACTGCGACTGGTCAGCGTGACCGACCGAACCAACCTTTGCGGTAGAAGAACAACAGCAGCACGGCCGCTGTCCCGACCATGAGACTGAGCGAGAAGATGTAGCCATATCGCCAGTGCAGTTCTGGCATGTTCCACGGGGAGACTTCGGTGTCGAAGTTCATCCCGTACACACCAGCGATGAAGCTGAGCGGGATGAAAATGGTCGACATGATGGTCAGCACTCGCATGATCTCGTTCGTGCGATGCCCCACCATTGTGAGTACCAGGTCCCTCAGGTCGGCACACATTTCACGCTGCGTCTCGAGGACATCGATGATCTGGACCGAATGGTCGTAGCAGTCTCGGAGAAACACCTTGGTCTCGTTAGCAATGAGACTGGAATCATGCCGTTGCAGGGCGTTGAGGGCATCTCTGTGCGGCCAGGCCGAACGTCGCAGCTGGAGGAGTTCCTGACGAATGGAATGCAATTCATCGAGGACTGCAGGCGAGGATCCGTCTGCGTGAGTGTCGAGGACGTCGAGTTCTTCTCCGAACTGTTCCAGCACAGGGAAATAGCTGTCGATGACCGCGTCAATGAGGTTGTAGGTCAGGTAGTCAGGACCACATTTTCGAATCCTGCCTGAGTTGGATCGCAGGCGTTGCCGGACCGAATCGAGGCAGTCCCCGTCGGGCAGTTCCTGAATCGTGACGACATAATCCGCTCCGAGAAACAGACTAACCTGTTCTGTGGAGAGGTGGCCATTGCGCGAGGCCATGCGGACGACGATGAACAGATGGTCGTCGTATTCTTCGACCTTGGCTCGCTGGTGGACATGGACCGAGTCCTCCAGGGCCAGCGGGTGCAGGTGAAAGACTTCGCCCACCGTCTGCAACCAACTGGGGTCCGTAATGCCGTCGATGTTGATCCACAAGATCGTGTTGGGCTGACGCAGGGCCGCAATCTCGTGCGGGGATTTCAGGTCGCGTTCGAGCAGGTCCGTGGCAGAGTAACGAATGGCCGATACGCGGACGCTTGCATGTGATTCGCTGGTCAGCTTGGGCGATTCCGGACCATGGGTATGTCCTTCATGTCGCCGAAAGAGTTTTTTGCGAACCTTCGAATTGGATTTATTCCGGCTCACCCGATGTAGTCCTCCAGCGGGTAACAACCGCGATAATGACCGTTTTCTTCGGCCTGATAAATCAGGTCGTTGTCGACATCAATGGCTGTCAGTGCCCCGTTCTCCCCACAGGCATGCGTGTCGATACAGACCCATCCGGGGAGTACCAGCGGCAAGCCGCTCGCCTGTGCAGTATGGCCACAGATGACCCGCTTCCCTGAGTAGTGCGGTTGGCAGTGCGGGCCAATGCGGCTCCAGCGCAGCCAGTGTTTGTCCTGGGTGTCGAGAGGTCGGTCACTGCGGATGGCGGCGTGGGAAAAGATCGTCGTTTCCGTCTCAATGTACCCTTCGCCGCTGCGCAGAAAGTTGAGATGCGATTCGGGGATGACATCAAACGCGCCGCCATAGGATTCGAGCATCTCCTGCCCGCCGTGTCGCATCCAGGGGGTCTTCCATTCGCCATCCGCCATGGCGTCGAGCATCATCTCCTCATGGTTGCCCATGATGTGTCGGAACTGACATGACTTCTGGAGGTCGAGCATGATCTCGACACAGCGTTTCGTGTCGGGACCACGGTCAACGATATCCCCCAGAACGATCAGTGTGTCGTCCGGAGTGATCTTGAGTTCGTGCAGTAACGTGACGAGTGCCGTGTCGCACCCGTGGATGTCACCAATCGCTAATGTCCGACCTGCGTTCACGGAGTTTTGGGCTCCAGCTGGAATTGGAATTCGTTCTGAGCTGCCGAGTCCGCCACAATGACGGTCAACTCGGGCGGACTGACGATCACGGATTTCTCGATCGAGGGACGCGGATCGAGACCACCCATGTTACGGATCATCACCTGACATTTTCCGACAGCTGCGCCGCGAAAGGCGGGGATCGAAAACTTGCCACCATTGACCATCGACCAGGCGGTCGGGGCATTGCCATTCTCGGGCAGCAGAGTGATGGAGCCCCAACGCAGTGGCTGGCCGTTGAGAGTGATCGAGCCACTCGCAGCACTTCTTTTTCCTTCGAACAGAAACCCATTCGATCTCATCCACGCGATCAATGCGGTCGACCACTCACCAACACCCGGGTCACCGTCGGCCAGTCCGACACCATGGGGGCCATTCTGGAAGACGTGAAACTCCGCGGGGACATTATGCTTCACACATGCGGCGTAATACCCCAGTGCGTTCTCCACGCGGACGCCTTTGTCCTCATTCGTGTGAAAGAGAAACGCGGGCGGTGTGTTGTCTCTCACCTGAGTCTGGTTCGACAGATTCTCCAGCAACTCGGCATTAGTCACCTGATCGCCCAGAAGGTTCTTCGCGGAACCCTGATGAGCATACTCTCCTTGCAGCGTGATCACCGGATAGCACAGGACGGAGAAGTCGGGACGGCAGCTGACTCGCTCGATTGGATCGGAGGCATCGGGCTTACCGATGTCAAAGTGCGTGGAGACCGTCGACGCGAGGTGTCCGCCTGCGGAGAACCCCATGACGCCGATCCGGTGGGCTGACACGTTCAGTTGCTCTGCGTGTGACCGAACGTAGCGAATTGCCCGTTGGGCATCCTGCAGCGGGGCGGGGTGGCGGTACTTCGGAGCCAGGCGGTATTGCAGCACGATCCCGGTGATGCCGGATTCGTTCAGACGCTGGGCCACCTGGGCTCCCTCATGGTCGTAAGCGAGAATCTGGTATCCACCGCCCGGGCAGATCACGACAGCTGCCCCGTTCGACTTCTCGGCAGGTGGGGCATAGATCCGAATGCTCGGTTGATCAGCTTCTTCGGTCCCTTGCGCGCCTGGCGCACCATCGGGCCAGAGCAGAATTGGAGCGGGCCCCGCAGCGTGAGTACAGCACGGCGCAAGGATCATCAGAATCGCCCAGAGGACGACGAATCTCTGACACGTGAACTTCATTCTTCGACCCTCACCGAGCAGCTGAGGAGTACCGCCCCGGCTGGCGGGGAGGCTGGTCTCCTGTGAGAGCCATATCATGACACAGCTGGGTGATGTTGGCGAACGAGTCACGACGATGAGATACGAATTCTCTGATCGGAACAACAGCCTGCCAAGTCACCAGAGAGCAGATCAACACGCTCAGACAGAGTGGTGAAGGCAATTCACCGACTCTGGGTATCTGCCTTGCCTTGTCTGCCAGAGTCAATCGACGAACATCAGCTCATTGGAGAGAAACAACACCTGGGCCAGTTGTTCCCAGTCGGTCAGCAGGACGGGGGCCGGGCCGATGAAGTCGCGTTCCGCACTCCAAGCGATGCTCGGGGCGGCTTGCTCCGACACGATGGGTGACCACAGGTGCTGGTCGTTGTTGAGTCCTTGATGGATATCGACGACGAAGTCGAGAGTCTCTCCCGCTTCAAGTGAGACTGAATCGATATTCAGCATCTCAGTCCTGTTGTGGACCAGCGCTTCCGCCAATAGCCCGGTGCGACTGGAGATAATCCGGCAGCGAATTCCGTCCCCATCGGGGACCTCGTGAGCGACTTGGGACTTGACGGAGTAGGTCCCGGCGCGCGGGGCTGTCCAGCGGCGGATTCCCGCGTGGGCCAGATCGTTGCCGGGGTGACCTCCGCGAGCCGTGACTTGTACCCAGCCCAGTGTGGGATCAGGCCAACTCGCGCTGCCCTGCCAGGCGTTCCCACTGAAGTAGGGCAGGGGGGTAAAGCTTTTGAGTTTCTTGGCAGTTTCGTCGAACTCGCCATAACCGTGGCTCCACGCTTT
>CANJZR010000353.1 GCA_947479075.1 Planctomycetaceae bacterium | reverse complement strand
TTCGTCCGCAGTCAGTCCATAGAAGTCGGCTACCAGCTTTTGTGTTTCGGCCAGCGCGGCAAAGTGCGGCCCGCGACCGTCCATCCCCATCAGCTTGTCGTGGAAGTACTCGTCGAACGCCTCGTGGACATCGATCGGCGGAATCCCCTCCGCAGCTGAGTTGAGATAGACCATCTGGTCGAGGGTGGGGAACTGTTGCCGACGCGATTCGAGAGACAGCATAGGAGTACTCCGTTCAGTAGAACTTCAGTCGAAAGACGATTGTCAGCCAACAGAGAGAGTCGAGCAACCCATCAGCCCTACGCGACAGATCTCCGGTGGTTCCATGCTGGCCTGAAGTTACGACATTCGCCTCCGAATCGAGGACTCCGCAGCTGATAATTCCGCGCTGCACGCAGCCAAGCCGCAAGCATCTGCCGCAAACCATTACCCAGAAACAACTTCTAGACCACCGCCCGGCAAATACACTTATTGACTCTTTTTCAAGAACGGTCATATACTCCGCCGCCTTCTCACGACCTTGGCGAGTTCCTTGCCGAGCGTGCGAGCGCACACCCCACCCAGACTCCTCTCTGTCCTCTCACTCTTGACCCTGTTCTGAGACTCACTCACCTCACGGTCAATCGCCGGTTCTTCCTACCGGAACTCCTTTTGTGAACTTCCCTGCGATTCGATCCTCGACGCTGTTGGCGCTGTTCGCGCTCGCGCTGGGGGTCTGCGCACTGACAGAGGTTCAGGCTCAGGGACTTCCGGGGGCTGGGCACGCCGGTTCTGTGATGTCGCGAATTGACCGGGCCGAGTTGCAGCCAACGCCCCACGGTCATTCCGTCGCTCAACCCAGTCCGTCTGCACACAACGATCAAATTACGATTGATTACCAGTATGCCTGGCGCTGGAAGGAATCCGGGCAAGAGGTTTTCTACGCTCGCGGAAATTGCCGTGTCTCGCAGGGATCTTCTGTTCTGGAAGCGAATGAGATGGTGTTCTGGCTGAACTCCACTCCTTCGACGGATTCCCAGGGAACGAAAGACTATCGACTGACCGTCTATCTCGATGGAGAAGCTCGGCTCAGCGAGCCCGATCAAACGGTGAGCAAGCCATGGATGCTGGTTGAGCTACGTTCGTCGATTCCATTCCAGTGCAGTCAGGAACCCGAAGAACGCTCGATGGCGGGCTCTCAGACTTATCAGCGGGGACTGGATCGCCGTCGCGACAGCCGCAACGATCTTCAGCAGACTCAGTACTCTGAAACAGTCCCGGAAGCTCCCATCCTGCCCGATGGCAGCATTGTGCCATTCGGTCAGTCCACGTCCCAGCAGTTCGCACCGCGTCGGGTCACGATTACACCTCGAAACATGGGCAGCGACTTTAAGGTGCATAGCGATGTCGATCGCAGCAAACAGCCCCCGGAGTCGATGACGACGATTCAAGGTGGAGTGCGAATTGATGTGGAGAACGTGCCTCTGGCCATCAACGGCCAGGTCTACTGGACATCCATCGAATTGTCCGCCGATCGAGCTGTGATCTGGACTTCTGTCCAAGGGCTCGGGAATACCGGGTCGGAAGTTGAACTCAAAGAAAACACGCCGTTTCAGGTTTATCTGGAAGGCGACATCGTTGTACGGCAGGGCAACAGCATCGCACAGGCCAGCCACGCGTTTTACGATCTGCGGGATCAGCGTGGCTTGCTCATGAACAGCGAACTGAGGACCGAAGTCCCGGAATATGGGGTCACCCTCCGCCTTCGGGCAGACACGATTCGGCAGACCTCGCAAACCAGCTTCCAGGCCCAGAATGCCTGGGTCTCGACCAGTCAGATGGGACGCCCCGGATATCGAGTGCAGTCGGGTTTCATCACAGTCGAAGATCGTCCCAACATGTGGGGAAATCAGGTCGACCCCAGTACTGGCCAGCCATCCTCCTCTCAGTACATCTCGGCGACGAACAACACGCTGTTCATCGAAGAGGTCCCGGTGTTCTACCTGCCGCGAGTCAGCGGACCGATCGAAGAAACACCCTTCCCGCTCGAATCTGTCTCAGTCGGCTACAGCGGAATGTTCGGCGGCGAACTCAATACCTTGTGGGGTGTCGACAAGCTGTTCGGGTTTGACCTTCCCGAGGGAGTGGACTGGAACCTGATGGCGGATGTCTACACCAAACGCGGTCCCGCCCTGGGTACCAACGGGAACTACGATGTGTATGGTCAGCTGCTGGGGCTGCCCACTCACATTACGGGTGAAGGTCTGGTGTACTACATCAACGACGGCGGACTCGACCGTCTGGGTCTGGGACGTAACAGCCTGACGTTCCCGAATCCGAACCGCGGACGAGCATTGAGTCGGACTCGAATTGAGGCCCCCAATGGTCTCACGATGTCGACCGAACTCTCTTACTTTTTCAACAACGACCGCAACTTCCTGGAACAGTACTACGAACCGGAGTTTGATCGCGGCAAGGACCAGGAGAACCTGGTCAATCTCGGCGTGCAGAATGACAACATCACCGGCAGCCTGATGTTCCAGGTCAATCCCAACGAGATCTTTGACCAGACGGAATGGCTCCCCCGTTTGGATCTCACGGGACTCGGCGAACCTCTCATGAACGACTACGTCAGCTGGAGCCATCACAGCTGGGCGGGTTACGGGCATATCAAGCCAGCCACTCCACCGACCGATCCCGCGGATACATTCACTCCCTTGCCCTACTTCCCGGATGTCCAGGGGCTGGTCACCGGAACCCGTCATGAAGTGACTTTGCCGCTCCAGCTCGGTGCCGTGAAGGTTGCCCCCTATGCATTGGGAGAAGCGGCCTACTGGCAGCAGGACATGAATGCGAACGACCTCTCGCGGCTGTACGGCAGCGCGGGCCTGCGGGCCAGTCTGGAGTTCTGGCGAGCGATGCCAGAGATTCAGAGTTCCATTCTGGGGCTGAATGGGCTGGCCCACAAAGTCGTTCTGGATGCGGACTATTCGTACTCGCGTTCGTCGCAAGCACTGTCTGACATCGCACAGTACAACTCCTTCGACGAAGATGCACAGGAACGATTCCGCGAACGATTCATCAGCCTCGAATACGGCGGAACCCTCCCGCCGCAATTTGATCCACGCTTCTACGCGGTGCGAGCTGGTGCTGGACAAAGTGTGACTGCTGCCTATCAGGAACTGGTCGACAACCAGCAAGTCCTCCGGCTCGGCCTGCGTCAGCGCTGGCAAACCAAGGATGGTCCTGTCGAACGCCAGCGAGTCAGAGACTGGATGAGTCTGGATTTGGAAGCCAGTGTCTTCCCCAATGCCACCCGCGACAATTTCGGCTCCACATTCGGCCTGTTAACCGGTCGATATATGTGGCACGTTGGAGAGCGAACCCAGTTTGTGGCGAATGCGGTGGTCGACCCGTTCAATCAGGGGCAACGCGTGTGGAATGCGGGAATCCTCACACAACGCGGCCCGCGAGGCAGCTTGTACTTCGGCTTCCGCCAGGTCGAAGCTCAACCCGTGTTCAGCCAGCTGGTTACCGGCAGCTACAGCTATCGTATGACCGAGAAGTGGATCTCGACGTTTGGAGCTTCCTACGACGTCGCCGAAGGCCTGGACCGCGGTCAGTCCCTCACGATCACTCGAGTGGGCGAGTACATGCTCTTCCACCTGGGGACCGGTTATGACCGTAGCCGTAACGTCTACAGCCTGAATGTCATGGTCGAACCACGCCTGGGTGGTAAATCCAGTTTAATGCAGATGATGCCCATGATCGGTGGCGGGACTTACTAGCCTCACGTTCTCCGTGTTGTACGGGGAGGCTACTTTCCAAATGTGTACCGGACTTCGCCATCCACGATGGTGGTGTGCACGCGCCCCGTCACCGGACGACCGTGAAAAGGTGTGTTCCGACCGAGCGACCGGAACCGGGTGGTGTCCATGCAGTAGCTCACTGCTGGATCGATCAGCGTGATGTCAGCAACCGTGCCGGGAGCCAGCGTCTTGGTCTTTTCGCGGCCAAGCAGGCGTCCGGGACCAATCGTCAACTTGGAGATCAGCTGGGGCCAGGTGAGGTGGCCAGGCGTGATCAGGGCTTCGATACAGAGCGGCAGCAGGGTTTCCAGTCCGGAGATACCGAACGGAACCTGGTCGAACTCGCGGGCCTTCTTCTCCGAGGCAATCGGCGTGTGGTCGGAACAGATCGTCTCGATCGTTCCATCAACCAGTCCCTCGATCAAGGCTTCGATATGGGCCGGGGTCCGCAGTGGCGGGTCGACTTTATAGTTCGCGTCGTAACTGACCAGTTCCTTGTCGGTGAGCAGCAGATGATGCGGCGTCACGTCGGCGGTCACTCGGACGCCGCGCAACTTGGCATCGCGAATCTCCTCGACACTGCGGCGCGAAGTCACCGCCATCAAGTGGATGCGGCCCCCAGTCAGTTCCGCCAGGGCGATGTCGCGACGGACCATGATCTCTTCCGCGGCGGACGGCATCCCCCGCAGACCGAGAACGCTTGAGTAGTACCCCTCGTGCATCACCCCGCCCTGGACAAGTGCGGACACTTGCGGAAGGTGCAGGATCACGCTGTCCCACATCCGGGTGTATTCGAGAGCTCGGCGCATCACTTCGGCATTGCTGATCGGCTGCTTCGCATCGGTGAACGCCACAGCTCCACCGGAGATCAGCTCGCCCA
>CANJZR010000352.1 GCA_947479075.1 Planctomycetaceae bacterium | reverse complement strand
GTCGGTTCGGTCCGCGCCGCTGTCGATGCCGGTGCCGCAGCTGCCTCCCGCGTGGGCGAACTGATTTCCTCCCACGTCATTCCCCGTCCTGAGTCGGGCCTGATGCAGAACTTTATCTGAGGGAGAAGTTTTGAGTTGTCAGTCGTCAGTTGTCAGTAAGAAGAGAGTGAATGCAAGACTTTCGCTCACTTGTTGTCTGGCAGAAGGCGCATGCTCTCACACTTGCGATTTACCAATCCACTGACTCATTCCCCTCGAATGAACGGTTTGGAATGGTGAGCCAGATTCGACGCAGTAGTTCGTCGATTCCGGCAAACATCGCAGAGGGCTGTGGTTACTCGACTGGCAATTTCGGACGTTTTCTTCAGATCGCTGCGGGTTCCGCGTGCGAGACAGAGTACCACCTGATTCTGGCAGCTGACCTCGGATACATTCCGGGAGTACAGCGGGACAACTTGATTCAAGATGTCCAGGAGATCAAGCGAATGCTCAGTTCTCTCATACAGCGGGTGCAAAGCTCGAAAACTGACGACTGAAAACTGCCCTCTGAGAACTTCCATGAAGGTCCTTGTCGCTAATCTCGGTTCCACTTCCTTCAAGTACCGTCTGTACGACATGACTGACGAGAGCCAGCTGGCTCGCGGCGGGATTGAGCGGATCGGACAGGACGCCGAGGGAACGTGCTTCGTCGAGATCGGCGGAAAGCGGGAGCAGGTCTCTCGCCGGATCAAGGATCATGCCGAAGCGGTACGGATCTGCCTGGAGCAGCTGACTCATCCTGAAACCGGCTGCATCAAGTCGGTTGAAGAAGTGTCAGCGATCGGTTTCAAGGCAGTCTTCGCCGGGAAGCTCAGCGGTGTGCGGGTCGTCAATGACGAGTTGCTGGACACGATGGAGGCTCTGGCCGATGTCGCTCCGGCGCACAACCCGCCTTACGCCCGGGCCATGCGACAGCTGCGAGCGGCTTTTCCAAAGATGCCTCTGGTGGCCGCCCTGGAGACGGGGTTCCACGAGACGGTGCCCAAGGAATACCGCACTTACGCGGTGCCGCATGAGTGGACGGAAGACCTCGGGATTCTCCGCTGGGGATATCACGGGGCCAGCCACCGCTACATCGGGACCCGGATGGGTCAGATTCTCGGTCGCACTGACCTGAAGGTGATCTCGTGTCACCTGGGGGGCAGCAATTCGATCTGTGCCATGCAAGGGGGCGTGTCACAGTCGGCTTCGATGGGAATGACGCCGCAGACGGGGTTGCCTCACAACAACCGCGTGGGCGACTTCGACCCGTTCGCCATTCCGGTCATCATGCGAGCGACTGGCAAGACCTTTCCACAGATTCTGGAAGACCTCTCGTCCAAGAGTGGTCTGCTGGGGATCAGTGGACTGTCGGCCGATTGTCGCGACCTGGAAGAAGCTGCTGCCAAGGGCCACGAACGAGCTGCTCTGGCCATGAATGTGTTCGCTGGCAGCATTCGGCAGTACATCGGGGCCTACCTGACTGTGCTGAACGGAGCTGACGCGATCGTGTTCACGGGAGGGATCGGCGAGAACAGCCAGTGGGTCCGTACGAACGCGATCAAGAACCTCGACTTTGCCGGGATTCATCTCGATGAGTCCCTGAACCAGACCGCCAAGGGGGAAGCCAAGCTCTCAACGAGCGACAGCAAAACGCAGATCTGGACCCTGCCGACCAACGAAGAGATCGTCGTGGCCCGTCAGAGTGTGGAGGCGGTCAAAGGCCAGTGATCGGAATACGCAGGAAGATAACCACGGAGAGCACCGAGGCACGGAGATGACACAACAACTGATCCATGCCGACGTTTCTTCGCGAGTCATCGGAGCTGCTATCGAGGTTCATCGAGAACTGGGGCCAGGTCTTCTGGAAAGTGCATACGAGGAGTGCCTCTGCTACGAACTGAGTCAGGCGGGGTTAGTGTTTGAGCGGCAGCTCACGTTGCCGGTTCAGTACAAGCGAATCCGCCTCGATTGTGGATATCGGGCGGATCTCGTTGTCGCGAAGGCGGTCTTGGTGGAACTCAAAGCGGTCTCAGCGATCACAGAAGTTCACGAAGCTCAATTGATGACTTACCTTCGCATCAGCGGAGTTCGAGTCGGTCTTCTCATCAACTTCAATTCGGCGACACTCAAAGAAGGAATCGTCAGACGCGTCATCTGACATTCTTCTCCGTGCCTCCGTGTTCTCCGTGGTTAAACACCAATGTTCTTGGCTCGCATCACCGGTTCTGTTGTCTCCTCGACCAAGGTCGACTCGATGGTCGGCCAGAAGCTGGTCATTGTCGAGCCGTTGCGGGTCAACGAGAAGACGAAGGGTGATCTGGTCGGAACGGGGCGCTCGTTCATCAGTGTCGATGTCGTCGGGGCGGGTGAAGGGGAAGTGGTCCTGATCGTGCAGGGGTCAAGTGCCCGCTTCACGGACGAGACCAAGAAGCTGCCGATCGACTGCACGATCATCGGGATCGTCGATGTGGTTACCGTGGGCGACAAGACGATCTTCAAGAACAACGAGTGAGTTTGAACAGTCGTCTTTCTCAGAGAAAAAGACGACAGAGGCTGTCCACCAGATTCCAGAAAGGAGGCAACGAACATGAGCGATCAGGGACGTAACGCCTCTAATCTGGAAGCCCTCGCTGGGGTCGTCTCCGCCAAGGTGATGGTCCTCACGATCATCGTGCTGGCCATGATCATGGCGCAGCTGACCTTCGCGGGTGTCATCCTCTTCGCGATGGACGGTTGGAACCAGCCGTCGACCGGGATCTGGATGAGCGCGATCGCCGTCGTCTTCTCCTTGCAGATGTTCGCGATGGCGAACTTTGTTCCCAGCTTCGCCGCGAAAAACGGAGTGAAGAAGGCCAACGGCGATCTCACCCAGCTGCCCGATGTCTACCTGATCAAGACCATCCTCGGAGCCAGCTTCGTCGAAGGTTCGGGATTGCTGAATCTGGTGGCATTCCAGCTCGAACACAACAAGTGGTCGCTGGCTCCTGTCCTCGCGGGGATCGGCTTCCTGATGACGATGATTCCTTCGCAGACACGTGTCTTGAGCTGGATGGATGAGGTCCGCAGTTCAACCGGTGAGTAGACCTGCCGACCGACTGAGTCGGCTCTTAACGCACAGCATCAGAGGGCTCACGCCCTCGCCAACAGACAACACAGAACAACCCACCTGGCCTTCAGGTTCAACAACTATGCAAACCAACGAAACTGCCATCCGCTCCGTCGTCGAACAGGTCCTTGCCCAACTCGGGAAGCGTCCCGCTCCAGGGGCTCCCAAGCCGAACGGGATTCCCGTCGTCTCGGCATCCTCCAACGGCTACCACGCTTCAGGCAGTGGCAGCAGTGGAGTGTTTCAGACTGTCGATGAAGCAGTGGCTGCCGCAACGGACGCCTTTGCCCAGCTGTCGAAGAAGGGCATGGCCGCTCGGGCAGAAGTCTGCCGGATCGTGAAGACGATGTGCGAGCAGCAGGCCGAAGAGCTGGGCCGGGCCGAATTCGAAGAGACCAAGATCGGTCGTCTCGATCACAAGATCGAGAAGCTCAAGATCATCAAGCGGGTGCCCGGCACCGAATACATGAAGTCGAACGTCTACAGCGGCGACAACGGGCTGACCGTCGAAGAGTACGCTCCGTTCGGCGTGATCGGGGCCATTACCCCCGTGACGCACTCGCTGCCGACACTGGCGGGCAACATCGTCAACATGGTCGCTGCTGGCAACACGATGGTGGTGAACCCGCACCCGAACGGGGCTCGGATCGCCTGTGAAGGGGTGCGGCGGTTCAACAAGCTGTTCAAGGAAGCGATTGGCATCGAGAACATCGTGACGATCGTCGAGAAGCCGACGCTGGAATCGGCCGACGCGATCTTCCAGCACCGCGGCGTCAAGATGCTGTGTGTGACCGGTGGCCCCGCTGTGGCCCGAGCCGCGATGGCCAGCCGCAAGAAGGCTGTGGTCGCTGGACCCGGTAACCCCCCCGTCGTCGTCGATGAGACCGCTGATATCGAGAACGCCGCCCGCTGCATCGTGACCGGGGCCGCCTACGACAACAACCTGTTGTGCATCGGTGAAAAGGAAGTCTTCGCCGTGCAGTCGATCTTCGACTCGCTGATGGAAGCGATGGCTCGTCAGGGTGGCTACAAGCTGAACGCTCAGCAGGTCGAGGCTCTGAGCAAGGTGGCCTTTTCGCCCCCGCCCAAGCCGGGCGATCACTGGGTGCTCAATCGCGATCTGGTCGGAAAGGACCCCTCGGTCCTCGCCGAGAAGATCGGTCTGCGGGTCCCCGCTGGTACCCAGCTGCTGTACGGCGAAACCGACACGAACAACCCGTTCGTTCCCGAAGAGCAGATGATGCCCTTCGTGCCATTCGTGCGGGCGAAGAACTTCCAGCATGCCGTCGACATGGCCCTGGAGTTCGAGCATGGATTCCGTCACACGGCAATCATCCACTCTCGCAACGTGCGGAACATGAGCATCATGGGCCAGGCTGTCGACACGACGCTCTTCATCAAGAACGGTCCTTCGCCCGCTGGGCTGGGACTGGGCGGAGAAGGTTACCTGTCGTTCAGCATCGCGACCCCCACCGGCGAAGGCGTGACCAACCCGCTGACCTTCACCCGCGTGCGGCGGTGCTGCATGGTGGATGACTTGAGGATCGTTT
>CANJZR010000351.1 GCA_947479075.1 Planctomycetaceae bacterium | reverse complement strand
GCGCTCCGCTGATTATGTACAGCCTTCCCGGTCCGGCCGACCCGATCCGGACCAAGGTCTATCGCTCGTTCCAGAAGACCCCCTCCGCCGATGAACGAGCTGCAGGCGAAGAAGAACTCCGTCGCGTTCTTGCCGCGTTCGATTACAAAGGCGAACCACTCCCGAGCCAGTTGACGCTCGGTGAGAAGCAACCGGTCGCCGACTACTTCCGCCAGTTTCCGGGGCTGGATGCCAGTGCGAAGTACAATGGCGAAGGCTTCTGGAAGCTGCCGATTCCAGTCTGCACGTCAGTATCGGTCGATCCCAGCGATGTGGTGATCTATGACGCCGAGGGATATGCCCCGCTGCGGGACTTCCTGAAACAGAATGGAATCCGGCACGTGTTGCTGACGGGATATGCGACCGACATGTGCTACTGCCGGACGACGGCCGGGTATGAGAATCTGTCGAAGGACTTCAATGTCTTTTTGGTGGCCGATGCTTCGCTTGCGACGTTCCCGTCAAACACGTCACCACGGTTCGCCGTGAACGCGGCTATCTCGTTCGCCGCGCTCAACCAGTTAATCACGCAGGTCTCGTGGGTTCAGCTGGATGAGAAGAAGTAATGACTCCGTCAGTGACGCCGACAGAGTTCGACGGGATACCTCATGTGAGTTGCACCCTGTCCACTTCTGCAGCGAGAGGCTGGCTCAGAACCTGGCCTGACGACCGGAGAGGTACTTCACGAGAGCGTGATCGAAACGCATGCTGGTGTCGAGTTCCACAAAGTCGGCTCCCATGCCGAAGCACTCTTTGCGGTAAGTCGCTCGCAGGTCGCTCATCGCTTGCAGGTAGTCGCCTTTGATGGCCTGGGCATCGACGATCAGGGTCTCGCCCGACTCCGGTTCGAGCAGGTCGAGCATTCCGTCAAAGTTGAAGTTCACCTCTGACTCATCGAGGACGTGGAAAATGATCACGTCATGCCCCGCGAACCGCAGCTGGCGGATTGCCTGAATCACCGGCTCCGGCTCGACGAGCAAGTCAGAGAAGATCATCAGCAGGCTCTTGTGCTTGAGCATGCTGGAGGCTTGCCGCAGGTTCCGGGCGACATCAGTTGGGCCGGTAGGTTTGGTCCGGGCGAGCAGCGCCAGAATGTTCGACAGCTGGGTACGTTTGCTCTTCGCCGGGAGGCTGGCCCGGATCTTGTCGTCGAAGGTGATCAGCCCGACCGGGTCCTGCTGGTGGACCATGAGATACGCCAGCGCGGCGGCGAGACTAACGGAATATTCGAACTTGCTCAGTTCCTGGCGATGGGTAAACCCCATGCTTTCCGACAGGTCCATCATCAGGTAGCCGGTGATGTTGGTCTCGGCCTGATACTTCTTCACGTAGTACCGGTCGGTCTTAGCGTAAACGAGCCAGTCGATGTCCTTGGGATCGTCACCGGGGGAATAGCGGCGATGCTCGCTGAACTCGACGCTGAAACCCTGGAACGGGCTGGCGTGCAGGCCGGTGAGAAACCCTTCGACGATAAAGCGTGCCCGCAAGTCGAGCCGGGCGACTGTCCGAATCACCTCGGGTCTCAGATATTGCTCGGCACCAGGCATAGGTTGATTCGCACAGCGAGCGGTAGAAGAGAGTCGGCTGAAAAATTACGAGAACTGTCAGAGGGGACACAGATCTCGAAGATCGTCACAGATTTGGAGTGGGTGAAGTGCCAAGAGACATCTCTTGGCAAGACTCCACATCTCACTAACCCGAAGCGTGAGCGAGGACGAGCGTTGCCAGACGACCGGGCACAAGAGGGACGCGACGTGATCTTGAGCTAACCTGATTGTCATCGTCCAGAGACACTCGCCCTCGCTCACGCTTCGGGTTGAAGTGATCACTTAGAACAGCGGTGGCCGACCCAATTGGCGACGAACTACGGCCCATTGACCGGCGTGCATCAGCCAGTGGCTGCCCTGCAGCGAGTAGGCATTCGCCCAGTTGGGAGCGTACGCGCGAATGGCTTCGGGCGATTCCCGGTCGAGGTCAGCGTCCACGAGCTTGGCCAGTGCGGCCAGGGTCGCGGCCCGCTGAGCGTCGTGGACCTTCAGCAGCTCTTCTTTGGTGAGCAGCTGGGCTGGATCGTCGACACTCGCAGTTTCCTTCGCGTACTTCGCTGCGAAGCCAGCTGGCAGTGCGGGCATCGAACCGGGTGCGACCGACTCGATGATTTCGTGTTCGGAGACGATCAGATGGCCCAACTGCCAATTGATGTGATTTGCGCCCTTGGCTGGACGATGCAGCAACTCGGCATCGGTCAGATCCCCGAGGTATCCCTTTCCGACGAAATCCGCCATGTCGAGGCCGACCTTAATGGCATCACGGGAGTTCATAGTTGGTCCTTTGGATGTGCGTGTTTCTGGTGGCCTCGGAGGTTGAACGAACTCCTTTTACCACACGAGGCATGCTACCCCACCCAGTGGACAGAGTCGACGAAGGGAGAGACATCGTGGCTGGGCCAGCATCTCGTGCTGTCTCAATGAACATTCTCTTCCAGTGTGCGAACTGGATTTCCATGTGTCATCGGGAGAGTGACAGGAGTGCGGAGACTAGCGTTCCGGGATGCTATGCGTCCACATCTTTCGGCGACGGCATTTCATCCAGCACGGCCCGGTACATCTCCGCTGTTTTGTCGACCATGTCTTCGACGCGGAAGTGGGTCAGCACCTGCTCACGAGCCGCTTGCCCCAGTTCTCGTGCCCGCTTTGGATTATGGACCAGATCGATGACACACTGCGCGAGAGCGGCACTGTCAGACGGAGGGACCAGCAGTCCCGTGACACCTTCCTTGACGATCTGGTAGATCCCGCCTGACTGAGAGGCGATGACCGGGCGGCTGCGGGCCATGGCTTCCAGCATGATCGTGCCGAGCCCCTGGCGAAGTGAGGGCAGAACAAAGATGTCCATCGCTTCGATGGCCACCGCCAGGTCGGCCATACCGGAGACAAAGGTGACCTGTTCCGTCATCTTCAGGTCGCGAACCAGCTGTCGCAATCGCGTTTCTTCCGGCCCGGTACCGGCGATGACGAACTGGGCATTCGGAACACGCTGCAGAATCAACGGCGTGGCCCGGATGAAGACATCGTGCCCTTTGTCGAACTCGAGGGGACCCGCGGTGCCGATGACGGGTGATTGGTCTGGATCGAGCAACTCGGGCGTCGCATGTTGAAAGCTGGTCTCCACACCGCTGTGAATGACCTCGATCAGCTCCTGCGGATAACGGGGTTGGGTAAAGAGTTCATCGCGGATTGGCTCGCTGACGGCGAGGTAACGTCGGCAGAGCACATTATCGATGGCCAACGTCTCGCCGGGTCGTAGAAAATCGTGGAACGTGATCACATAGGGACGCCGGAGTTTGCGGGCCAGCCATGTCCCAAACGGCAGCAAGCGGCGCTGAAAGATATGAATCAGGTCGGGCGGATTAGCCGCCAGTTCCCAGAGCAGCCAGTGCCAGGCTGCAAATCGGAGAACGGGCCATTCGATGGCTGGAGCCTCGCGGATGGGGAGCCCCTGCGTGGCTTCCCGGCCCAGTGGCGAGGCATTGGGGCAGAGGAGACGTACTTTGAACCCTTCGTCGGGAAGTCGTCTCACCAGATGCAGCAGCTGCGAAGTGCGACCGCGCACCTCGAGTCGCCCGGCGAGAAGCAGTATGCTCGATTCCTGACTGGGCATGAGTGGCTACTTGCGCAGAGCCTTGGGACGCCCCATGATTTCAGAGATCAATACCGCCTGATAGGCAGTCTGCGGATTCTTCAGGATCTGAATCAACGGAATGGCAGTCGAACGTGGAGCGTCAGCTTTCTTGGAGACGGAGAAATCCCCGAGGTCTTCTCTCACGTGGTCAGCGACGGACGACGCAAGATGTGGAAGGTCGCGATCCGCTTGAGCTTTCACCCGTTCCGCCATCGCCTTGCTGACATGCTCTCGCAGGTCGGCCCCCAGAGGAGCGTGCGACAATTGGCCGACCGGTGACCGAGGCGCAGGGGCTGGCTGCAGGGGAGGCGTTCTCGAGGGGACCGGAGCTTTGGGCTTTTGAGGTCCGTTTTTTCGATTCGATTTCGAATTCTTCGTGGGCGGAACGACTGGGGTGGGGCGACGACGATTCGGCGGTTCATCGACGACTTCTACAAAGTCTGTTTCGAACACGTCGTTTGCGGGCCGGGAGGGACGGCCCGTTCTCTGTTGCTGGAGAAACTCTTCGATTTCACGACGGACCTTCTGGTCCTTGGGGCGTTTGGAAGCAGCGCCTCTGCGACTTTGCTCTTCCTGGTTCTTCTTGAGGACATTGGAGATCCAGGCGACAAACGAGATCAATCCAAAGATCGCTGGAATAATCAGGTCAGCACCACCGGCAGCCAGCGGAAACGACATCATCATGTTTCTCCCCCGCACGGTGTTGAGTGAAAATCCTATTCCGGTCTGCCCCCTGAAACCATTCCCTCATCAGGCCATCGAGTCGTCTTTCATCCCTGCGATCGTGGCTCGCATCTTGGTGTCTGCCTGGACATTCTTGAGTTCGTAGTAGTCCATCAAGCCGAGGCGACCTTCGCGGAATGCCTTGGCGATCGACATGGGAACTGTCGATTCCGCCAGGACCACCAGAGCGCGATTTTCCTGAGTCTGAGCAACCATTTCCTGCTCGCGAGCCGCGGCGGCGGCCCGACG
>CANJZR010000350.1 GCA_947479075.1 Planctomycetaceae bacterium | reverse complement strand
TCGAGCGGCACATGGCCAACCTGGACCATGTTGACCAGCTTCGGCAGCTGGCCGGTGGCGGGATCGATCAGGGTCGTTCGTTCATACGGCTTGCGGGCCTTCATCAGGTCGAAATCGATCAGGACCTCGGGGTCGCGAATCTGTCCATTCCCATCAATGATGGCCGAGACTCCGGTGTTGGCAGCTCGAATCATCGGGACGCGGGTTTCGATGCAACGGAAGCTGGCAGTGATCAGGTGCTGGTCATGTTCACTCGATCCATGGAACCATCCATCGTTGGAGAGATTCACGAGACAGTCGACATCGCCGGGCGACTTCTCATCGGTCGACCGCGAGACCTCGACCGCACTGCGGACCAGATGCGGCACCGTGTCCTCAAAGCAGATCAACGGCAAAAGACGGAAGTTCTTGTGCCGGAACACGCCGACCGTCTGCCCGGCATCGATCCCGAAGCCTTCGGCATACGGAGTGAACGACTGCAGGAAAGGGAGTTCGTCCTTGAGGGGAATATATTCACCAAACGGGACGCGGTGGATCTTGTCGTACCGGCCCTGGATGCCTGTCGGCTGAATGAAGACCGCCGAGTTGTAACGCTTGGAATGGGCCTGGCCTTCGGTCCCGATAAAGGTTCCCGCACCGACGATCAGCGAGGCTCGCGACTCTTCGGCCATGTTGGTCAGAACGTTTTGCACCGAACGATCTTTCCAGCGTTCCACGGGAATGACGGGGTGCAGAGCGGCCAGTTGCTTATCCGTAAAACTCTCGGGCGCATCAAGCATCACGTACGGCATCATCGATTCGGGCCAGACGATCAATTCGGCCTGTTGCTGGACGGCGAGTCCATTCAGGTTGCGGTATGTGCGGAAGATGTCGTCCTCAAAACCCGGCTCGGGCTGGACGCTCGACGGGAAGTTTCCCTGCAGTAGTCCGACACGCGGTCCAGCGGTGAACTGAGTCCGGCTGCGGATGAGGCCATAACCCCAGCTGAGTGCGACCAGTCCGACGGCAAACGCCACGGCGAATGTTCGGCGACGTGGGGTAACCGTAGCGCGAGTCACTTCGGCCTCACTCAGCTGAGCGGGGACGGCCCGATACTTCGTCAACCACTCCAGCGGAATCAACGACGCGAGGCCCGCATTGACCGCCATCACGAGAAAGCTGACGCCGTAGCCTCCGACCAGGTCGCTGATCTGAGTGATGGCTGGCCAGCTGTGGAGCTGGCTGTGTCCGAGTAGGTACCACGCGAAACCGGTGAAGAGGTGAGCACGGACAAACTCCAGCCCGACCCACACGATCGGAGCCGCGACGACGAGCGGCACCGAGAGACGATGGACTGTCGCGCGCGTGGCCAGCAGAAAGGCCGGGAAGTAGAGCGACGTGTAGACCGCCATCGCGCCCCAGGCTCGATACATCGATGCATCGCCCAGTCGCATCCACTGCAGTGAGGCTAGCCAGAAGATGAAGCCGCCCAGCCACGCTCCGAGAAAGTTCCCCTGCATCGGACGCGGTGATCGCGTCAGACAGAGCATTGGAACGAGAGCGAACCAGGCTACCCAGCCCCAGTCCAGCGGTGGATAACTCGCCCACAACATCACAGCTGTGATTGGGCAGAGGACCCATGCAGCCCGGGAGCGAACCGGAGCAGAGCGTCCCCGGTTAATGAGGGCTTGAACAATCAGTCGATGTTCGGACCGGTCTGGGGTCGCATTTGGTTGCGCCACGCAGGACGGCTCCTGATATGAGGTCTGCATCCGAGGTTCCTTCCCTGAAACCTTGTTGCTGTACGAATTGGGAGTCGATGAGGACCGGCTTGTCGGGGGACAGTCGTTCTCACTCACGACCGGTGAACGGGATCGCTTCCACCAGTTCGCCTTGTGACAGCCGGTTCGGACCGGCCGGGAGAACGAGCAGAGCATTCGACGAGGCGGTCGACTTCAAGTCGAACGACCCCTTCCAGTCGACCGGTTTGACTCGCCATCCCGCTCCGTGGGCTTCGAGTCGTGCAGGCAGATAGGTGGGTCGGGGATCGGAGAACTGGAAATCGGTTTCCAGCTCAGCGAGCACCGGCACCGGTCCCGCTGGCGACAGATTCATGATCCGTCGCACTGCTGTCCGGACGAACAGTTCGAAGCAAACCATACTGCTGACTGGATTTCCGGGCAAGCCGAAGATCCAGCGAGGCAAATTGTCGCTCGTTCGCTCTGGGGGCAAATACCCGAACCAGAGCGGCTTTCCCGGGCGGATTTGCAGTTTGTGGAAGATCTCCTTAACACCAAGTTCCTTCAGAACTTGTGGAACGAGATCGAGCTTGCCTGCGGAGACGCCGCCGGTGAGGCAGAGGATGTCGGCCTGGAGCCCGCGGCCAATTCGCTGCCGCAGATCCTCAAGCTTATCGCGGGCAATTCCCTCGACATACGGGGTCGCACCCAAGGCTGTCACCTGAGCGGCGAGCATGATCTGATTGCTGTTCCGGATCTGGGCGGGGCCAGGCGTCTCTTCAATCGAAACGAGTTCATCACCGGTCGCCAGCAGGGCAATCGTCGGTCGCGGATGGACTGACACCCAGCTGCGCCCCAGTTCGGCCAGCAGGGCGATCTCCTGAGCCCGGATCAATCGACCGGCCCGCAGGACGAGTTCGCCATCCTGCATCGAGGTCCCGCGACAACCGACGTTGATCCCCGCATGCAGCGGTGCTTCGGACAGAATCGTGACCCGTTCCGTCACCGAGTCGAGAGCCGTTCGCTCGATCGGGACGACGGCGTCCGCACCCTGGGGCATGGGAGCACCGGTCATGATCCTGGCAGCTGTCCCGGGACCGACTTCGTGCTGCGGCATTCTGCCAGCGGTGATCTCTTCGATCACGAAGAAGGACCGTGTTCCCGTCCCGTCGTCGCTGGCCTTGAGTGCATATCCATCGACGAGCGATTTATCGAAGGGCGGAGAGTCCTGATCGCTGACCACATCTTCCGCGAGGGTCTGGCCGAGTGATTCCAACAGCGTCGTCAACTGCGCTGGCCGGGGCACAACGCTGTCGTCGATGAGGTCGAGTGCCTCGGCAACCGTGCGCATCGGGAAAACTCCTGACTCTATCCCTAGTGAAGCCACATCATCGCGAATCACGGCCGGAATTAACACCGAAGCGAAAATGCCCTCCGCTGAAACATCGGAAGAGCGGCGGGCGTGAGCCTGCCGAGTCGTGGGGCGTAGAGTACGTGTGGAGACCTATCGGGCCTCGGCAGGCTGACACCTGCCGCTCTCGAGAGATTGGAGATCACAACGAATGACCTGCTACTTGAGCAAGTCTTTCAATCGCACTTGAGCGGCTTGGCGAGCCTTCTCCAGCGTGGCTGGAACGGAGATGGTCGCTCCACCCTGACGCTTGCTTTCATCGGCAGCTTCCATGAAGGCGTAGATCTCCAGTGTCTCTGTGGCACTGACTGGTGGTTCGCCCGTCGCGAAAAACTTTCCGATCGCGACCAGCAGTGGATCATAGCCCTGGAAATTCCCCAGTGGCATGAACTTATCAGCACCGAAGACGTTGCCCCCGTAACCCGACTTTCCGGATCGCATGCCGCGGAAGGTCCCCACGCGGCCCCCTTCCCAGGTCCCCATCACGACATCAGCGTCAGCCGTCGAGCTGCGGTTAACGCTCTGGCATCCGGGGCCCATGACGGTGAAGAGAATTTCGATTCCGTGAATTCCGTACCAGAAGAGATCGGGATGTGTCGGTTCCAGCGAGCAAGGGCTGAATGTGTCACAGCCGAGGATCTTGCCACAGCTGCCGCTGCGGGCTTTCTGAGCGTCCTCCATGAAACGCAATGAAGACGATGAGAAAACGGGCACCTTGTAGTGCTGGGCGGCTTCATAGATGCATACGGCGTCTTCCAGCGAACCAGCGACGGGCTTATCGATAAAGACCGGCTTGCCCGCCCGCATGACTTCCAGCGCCTGCTCCAGATGGGGGCGCCCATCGTTGGTTTCGAGCAGCACGTAATCGACCTCGGCCAGCAGTGCCGGGATCGAATCGACGATCTTGACTCCCAGCTTCTTCACTTCTTCCGTATAGGCCGGGATACGGCTGGTCGAACTTTCGATATCGCGGCTCCCCCAGGGGTACGCCACGGTGACACGCATACCAGCGAGGCCTTCCTTCGGAACATCGGCGTTCAAGGTCTTGGCGAACGCGATCGAATGCGACGTATCGAGTCCGATGATCCCGACTCGCTTCATGGGCTGGTCGGCATTCACAAACTGGAAGCGGGGAACTGCCGGATGGGTGGTCATGGAAGTCTTATCCTGAGCGGAGGCGGCGGGAGCTGGTGCGTCAGCTGTCGGAGAGGTCAGGTCCCACACTGTGACGTTCTTGTCTGCAGCGGCGACGGCCAGCCACTTGCCATCGGGAGAGACTGCCAGTCGGTTGAGTCGCCCTGCCGAGGCTTCAAAGCCTGTGACAGGAGTACGGTCCGCCAGCTTCCAGAGATGCAGTTCATTCTTGCCCTTGAATCGACCGCCCGAAGCGGTGAAGGCCAGTGTCCCATCCTTCGTGAACGCCACACTATTCGTGGGGCGGCTGTGTTTGGAGTAAGAGCCGACCAGGGCTCCGGTCTCGACGGTGTACTGATGAGCCTTCTCATCGAATCCAGTGACGACGACCTGCTGGCCGTTGGGGGTAAAGGCGATATCGGTGGCCGCGCGCTGCGGC
>CANJZR010000349.1 GCA_947479075.1 Planctomycetaceae bacterium | reverse complement strand
TTCGTACCCCGACACGCAATAGAGTACACTGATGCGTAAGCTGGGATGTGTTTTGTGTCGTGAGAAGCAGATTCTTACGGCAGAGGGCGCAGAGGATCGCAAAGAAGAGCGGAGCTTACCGCCAGCTCATACATGACTCTGCGATCCTCCGCGTCCTCAGCTGTGAATCACATCTTCCAAGCAGCGTGTCGATTCATTCCAGCGGTCAAAGATGACAGATCAAAGCCCCCTAAGTCGAGGACCCTTGATGTTCGATGATCCTCGCATGCACGAACTCACCCGCCGCCGGTTTGTCCAGCTGGGAGGCTTGGGCTCGTTGTCGCTCGGCGGGCTGCTGAACGCCCAGGCTCAGGCCGATACCACGGGTGGCCTTGCACGGGCAGGAATCAAGGCCTGTATTTTTGTCTTCTACTACGGTGGAATGAGTCATCTCGATACGTATGACCTGAAGCCGAACGCCCCAAGTACGGTCCGCGGCGAGTTCCAGCCGATCTCAACCTCGGTCCCGGGGCTGCAGATCTGCGAACATCTGCCCCACATGTCGAAGGTGATGCACCACTGCGCGCTCATTCGCAGCATGCGGCATACGAACCGGCTCCACGACTCAGCCTCAATCGAAACTCATACAGGACGCCAGGCCTTCCAGGGAGACCGCGAAGAGTTTGCCCCGATCGCACAGTTCTTCCCCTGTCACGGCAGCGCCCTCAGCCACGTCTGGCAGGACCGCAAGCTGGTCGTGTCGCACGCTGCCTTGCCGTTCGTCTTTCACAACGTGATTCCGACCCCCTGCCAGGGAGGCGGTTTTCTCGGGGCGGCATTTGACCCGTTTCGAGTCGCAGTCAATGCCGAGCAGCAAAAGTACGTGGTCGAGGAACTCTCGATCCGCGACGAGCTGCCGACCAAGCGTGTCGGTTCGCGCCGCGACCTGCTCACGGCGCTCCAACCAGGTGCCCCACTGAGTCCCCAGCTCTCCAGTGGCATGGACCAGTTCTACAACAAGGCCTACCAGCTGATCGGATCGGAGCAGGTCCGTAAAGCCCTCGATCTGTCCGAAGAGTCCCCCGAAATGCGGGAACGGTACGGCGTCTACCCGACTGTGGCTCAAGGCGGAGTGGGCGGAGCCGATCAGGGTGTTGCCCGTCATATGCGAGGCCAGAACCTGCTCGTCGCCCGCCGACTGGTCGAGGCCGGTGTCCCCTTCGTCAACGTCTACGACTTCCGCCAGCAGGGCCAGAACTGGGACAGCCACGTCAAGAACTTTGATCAGAACAAGAACACGCTCCTGCCACCCGCCGACAAAGCTCTGTCAGCACTCATCGAAGACCTCGACCAGCGCGGCCTGTTGGAATCAACATTGATCGTCGCCACGGGCGAGTTCGGTCGTACTCCTCAAATTAACGGCAGTGCGGGCCGTGACCACTGGCCCGACTGCTACAGCGTACTTCTGGCAGGGGGCGGCATTCAGGGCGGCGCGATCCACGGGGCCAGCGACTCCATCGGGGCCCACCCCGCAAAGGATCCCGCCACCCCCGGCGATCTGGCTGCAACGATTTATTGGCGATTCGGGGTCGATCCGTCTCGGCATATTTACGACCGACTCGCCCGCCCCTGGACAATGGCCAACGGCGAACCGCTGCGAGGTTTGTTCAGATCCTAGAGCGGATTCCGAGTTGGTCTTCAGCTCAGACAGACAGGAATGTCTGTCCTACTGAAAATTAGAAGTAGGACAGACATTCCTGTCTGTCCCCAATAATCGCGTGTGATCCTTGCAGCAGACCGAATCCTCCAACAATCCTCCCGCTAACGGCGTATGAACGAGATAACGCACGGGTTCGCCGAGGTGTGTTCCGCCTTGCCAGAGGCTGCGGTACACTGAATCCTGTTCGATTCGAGCCGACTTCAAAGGCGATTTCATGAACTGGTTGCCCGGGTGGACAGCGCCGTTTAACGCTCTGTTGCTGCTGCTGTTGATCCCCGTCATTGTGATGTACTTTCTGAAGCTGAAGCGCACGCGACAGGAGATCCCGTCGCTGCTGCTGTGGCAACAGGTCATCGCCGACCAGAGAGTCAACGCCCCCTTCCAGCGGTTCAAACGCAACCTGTTGCTCTGGCTCCAGCTGCTCATGCTGGCCCTCCTGGCCCTGGCCGCAGCCCAGCCGTTCATCCGGGGGCGTGATCGACTGACGAAGAATCTGCCCATTCTGATCGACTGTTCGGCCAGCATGGGGGCCGTCGATGTCCAGACGAAGAAAACCCGGCTGGAACTGGCCAAAGATCAGGTCCGCCCCATCATCGACAACATGCTGCCCGATCAGAGGCTGATGCTGATTGAGGTCCATCAATCAGCTCAGACGCTGACCCAGCTCACGGATAATAAGACCGAGCTGCGGCAGGCCCTCGACCGTATCGAGGTCGTCGATGTCCCGTCCCGGCTGGAAGACGCGCTGGCCCTGGCCCGTGGTCAGTCCAAACTGGTCGAAATTCCAAGCATCCGCCTCTACTCGGACGGCAACGTCCCCACTCGACCGAACCCGGTGACCGGCGAGCTGCAGGCGATCGTCGACTTCGAGTTGCCGTTTCAAGTCGACTACTTTCGCGTGAAGACAACGGGCGGAAACATGGGAATCACATCCCTGAACGCCTCGCGCTCCACTTCATCGGAATGGGAGATCTTTGTCCGTGTCGAATGTACCCCGGAGGCTGCGGGAAACGGACAGCTGCGGCTATCAAAGCTGGTGGATGGAAAGCCGGTCGTCATCGGCGAGGAGCGAGTGATCCTCAACCCGGGTGAATCGCAACGCGTCGTATTCAGTGTCGATTCGTCGACCGAACTCCAGCTCAAGGCGGAACTCATCCCATCGGATTTTGACGCGTTAGCCGTCGACAACACCGCGTGGGTCGACTTGCCGCAGGCCCGCGAGTTACAGATCTTCTGCCCGGAGACGCTGCCCGCGTTTCGGCATGCGCTGAAGGGGCAGGCGGGAATCCGGCTCGACCCGCCCGATGGCAAACCCTCGGAGATGGCGACCTATGATCTGGTCATCACTGACAGCCTCGCCGATCTGGCACGAGAAGCGACGACCTATCTGACCGTCGGACAGATTCCCAAGGAACTGGACGGCAAACTGACGATCAAGGACGGCAACGCCACCGTCGTCGACTGGAAACGCGACGCCCCCATCATGCAGCATGTTCAGCTGCGCGAGGTCCTGATGGTGGACGAGCCAACACTCGCTGCGGGTGTGACCGACGCCACGTTGGAAGAGCTGGGGTTTGAGACGCTGTGCCATGGAGCGAATGGGCCCCTGATGCTGGAGCGCCGGGTCGGTCCACGGCTGTATCTGCACTGGATGTTCAAGCTCGATCGCACAACGCTTCCGTACCGACTGGCATTTCCCATTCTGACGACAAACCTCGTGAACCTGGCCATGCGTCAGTCAGATCTGGCCGACGTGAAGGCCGCATCGACGGGGCTGCTGCCTCCGGTAAAACTCGAACGGGAAACGGAATACCGAGTCACGAATCCCAAGGGAGAACATGTCAGCACCCGCTCGGATGCGGATGGGTGGATCACTGGAGTCTCCGCGCGATCCGTCGGACCATACGAACTGAGAGCTGGCGGCAAACTCGCCCGTGAGCTGGGTGTCAGCTTGATTAGCCCGGTCGAGACTTCCCTGGCGGGTGTCGAGAAACTCGTCACCAAAGAAGCGAGTGTCTCGGCGACAGAGACAAAACTCGATCAGGACAAACCGATCTGGTCATCGATGGCGTTAATCGCGCTGATCGTGCTGCTGGTCGAGTGGTGGTACTTTCAGAAGAAACCCGGATGAGTGGGGCCACACTACGGGAATAGCCAGAGGTGTGTCTCTCCCGAGGACTTCCCCTTCGTTCTTTACTGGTAGTCGGTCAACTTGCTGGTCATCCAAGGCACGCGGAGGGCGTTCAGCACCGCCAGGACATCGATCGCTTCCTGAATCAACGCACCGTTCACCGGCGTAATGAATCCCGCAGCTGCAAAGATCATCGCAGTGAGGCTGAGAGCAATCCCCAGACCAGCGCTTTCCAGCCCGATCCGTTTCATCCGCTGCCCGATGTGGATCAGTTCGTCGACCTTGGCCAGCGAGCTCTCCAGGATCACCGCCCCGGCCGCTTCGGAGGTCACTTCGTTCTGAGCCCCGAACGCGATCCCCACCGTGGCGGCGGACAGGGCAGGGGCATCGTTGATGCCGTCACCCATGAACAACGTCGTTCGCGTCCGAGTAATCTCGCGGACCAGCTCCAGCTTCTGTTCGGGGGTCTGCCCCGCCAGAACCTCAGTGATCCCGACTCTCTTGGCCAGGTGTTCCACCTCTTCGGCCCGGTCGCCCGACACCAGCATCACCCGCTCGAAATGATGCCGAGGAGCCAGATGTCCGATGAACGACCGCCCATCGGGTCGCGGCTCGTCCCGGAATCGCAGCGTCCCGGCATAATGTTCCTCCACCAGGATCACACACTCCAGCCCCGATCCGGTCGGAGGCATCAGCTCCGCAGCCTCGGGTTGCTCCAGCAGCAGCTTCTTGCGGCTGGTCACGCGAATCTGATGCCCTTCGACCGTGCCCGAAAGCCCTTGCCCCGGCAGCTCGCTGACCTCATCGGCATGATAGATCGTCAGCTTCCGCTCACGAGCCGCCGCCACCACCGCCTCGGCCAGCGGGTGCTTGCTGTAGCGCTC
>CANJZR010000348.1 GCA_947479075.1 Planctomycetaceae bacterium | reverse complement strand
ATTGCAGCGTTACACCGACAAAGATGGTGATGACAAAGCCGACGGCCCACCGCAGGTCTTCGTGAAACTCCACTGCGGTGGGGAACACGACGCCCATGCGATTCGCAAGGGCCCGGATGGCTGGTGGTACCTGATTTGCGGCAACATGGCTGGGGTGAATGAGAAGTACAACGCCCTGCCGAGCGCTCCCGTGAAGTCACCGAGGGCTGGCACCCTGCTACGGTTTACGCCCGATCTCTCGAAGGGAGAGATCATCGCCCACGGCATGCGTAATGCGTACGACTTCGACTTCAACGTGCTGGGTGACATCTACACCTTCGACAGTGACGGCGAGCGAGAGATCACCCTGCCCTGGTACGAGCCAACGCGTCTGTATCATCTGGTCCCCGGAGCCGACTGCGGCTGGTTCGCGAAGAGCTACAAGCGTCCCGAGTACTTCCTCGATATGCCGCCGGTCCTCGATTCGTTCGGTCGCAGCTCACCCACAGGGCTCGTGACCTACCGCCACACGCAGTTCCCAGCCGAGTACCAGGGAGCGCTGTTCGCGCTCGACTGGACCTATGGACGCATCTGGGCCTTGCCAATGATTCCCGATGGCTCGACCTGGACTACCAAGCCCATCGAGTTCATGACTGCGGTGGGTGAACACGGATTTGCGCCGACCGACGCTGAGGTCGGCCCCGATGGTTCGCTCTATGTCTGTGTCGGTGGCCGCGGTACGCGAGGCGCCGTCTACCGTGTCCGCAAAGCGACCAATGAACCTGACCTGATCACCCCTCCCCTGGCTGCGAATGCCAGTGTCGAACAGAAGCTCGCCCAATGCCTGACCGCCCCCCAGCCACTCAGCAGCTGGTCGCGGATGCGGTGGGAGCCGTTGGCACAAGGACTCACCGCCCCGGTCCTCATCGAAGCAGCTCTTGACGCCAGCCGTGCTCCGGCAGAGCGAGTGCGTGCCATCGAGATCCTGACCGAGAAGTTCAACGGTCTCGATAGTCAGATGCTTGCTCAACTTGCGTCCGCCCAATCGCCCGCAGTGAGGGCCCGCGCGGCGTGGTCACTCGGACGAACATCGCCCACCTCGCCGAATGTAGAGTTCCTGAAGACCGTCCTGACTGACAAGGAACCACTCGTCGTCCGCATGGCACTGGAGTCGTTGGAAGCCGCCGATGACGAGGTCTTGTCCCAGCTCGCCCAGCCGATCGCGACCCAACTCGGCAGTGAAGACCGCCTGGTTCGCCAGACCGCGATCAAGCTGTTGACGCGGGCATCGAGCAGTACCTACCACGCCATCTCAGAAGCCGCAGTCAAGCATGGCTGGCAGGCGGGGATCTCCGTGGCTGTCGCATTCACGCAGCGTCGCGAAGCGTTTCACAACTACCCTGTCGATATCGCCATCCGCGTCCTGAAGAAGGATCACAACGAGGCCCTCAAGCTCGAAGCAGCCCGCCTGCTCCAGCTGGCGTTGGGTGACATGATGCCGGCGGAAGACAGCGTCCCGGAGGCCTTCCTCGGCTACACCAGTCAGTACGACCTGTCGCAGAATCTCCCCGACATGACTCTGCTGAATTCCAAATGGTTGTCGTTCTACCCCACCAGCTTTGATCTGGTGAACCTGGAACTCGAGCGGGGTATGGCGATGTCTCAGCCGATCGACACAGCCCTGCTCGACAAGGTCCTGGCCCAGATCACCGCCAAGTCCCACCCCGTCGCCGATATTCACCGATTGATTGTCGCGTCACGCTTTCAGGTCACCCCCACGCCAGCCCAGCGTCAAATCATTGCCCACGCCCTCGTCCAGCTGGAACCCAAGATCAAGGTCCGCAAGTTGCCCCAGGACAGTGACTGGGACGACCGAGTCACCGAGATGTACACCGCCCTCGTGAAGCAGGATGCGGAACTCACCGCAGCCATCCTGAAGGAACCCGATTTCGGCTTGCCCGGTCACGTGATTTTCGCAGGTCAGTTTCAGACAGAGCAGTACCCAGCTATGGCGGCGGCGTTTGTGAACAAGGTCAAAACCATCCCCGACTACCAGTGGTCGAGCGATGTCATCTTCCTCCTCGGAGGTAGCCCCGACGAAGAAATGCGAGATCTCGTTCGTACCCAGTTCAACAATTTTGCTCTCCGCAACTCGGTCCTGATCGCACTGTCTGAGTCCCCCAGTCCGGGCGATCGAGACAAGTTCATCGAAGGACTCGACAACTCTCCCGTCGATGTGATGGCCGAATGTGTGAAGGCCCTGTTACGTCTTCCTCCGAGTGACTCCGCCCTCGAGAACGTGGCCTTGTTGCGAGCGTTCCGCAAGCTCGGCCCCATTGATCAGGAACGTCAGGTCCGCGATCAGCTGGAAGAGTTGCTGCGTCTGAACCTCGGCCAGAGCTTCGGATATCAAGCCGGTCTCGACGGCGATGTGCAAACGCCGATCGTGGAGAAATGGACCGCCTTCATCCAACAGAAGTTCCCCGAAGAGTACTCTCGCCAGTCGGGGGCCAGCCTGGAGGGGATCGAAGAGCTTCAGCAGGTGTTGACCCAGGTCGACTGGACCCGCGGAGATGCCAGCCACGGTGAGCAGATTTTCAATCAGCGAGCCTGCGTTCAGTGCCACAGCTCTCGTCGAGCCCTCGGTCCCGATTTGCAGGGAGTCGCCTCGCGGTTCTCGCGAGACGATCTCTTCACCGCCATCATGCTGCCCAATCGCGATGTTTCGCCGCGTTATCAAACGACGCTGATTGAAACCAAGGACGGTCGCATCTTCACTGGCATGGTCGTTTACGAGGCCATTGATGGCGTGGTCATCCGCAATGCCGCGAACCAGACCTTCCGCATCGAAGTCGCCCAGATCGAAAGCCGTAAGCCACTGAGCAACTCCCTGATGCCCACAGGACTGCTGAAGGACCTCAAGCCTGGCGACTACGCTGACCTCTATGCGTACCTGCGGACGTTAAACGTTCAAACTGCACAGACCGACAATGACCACAGAGTGGCTGAGTAACTGGCAACCGTCCCAAATCCCTTGGCGCGGCAGGCTGAGCCCAATCGCACCGGGTGTCACTCCGACATCCATTCGTGATGGGATCGGCGTACCCTGGAAAGTCGATCTCGAATGAACGTTGCAGTCGTTGGCCCGTCGAGATAGCCAACAGTCTGTCACGCTCCAGTTCTGAATGGTCGAATTGGGGACTATTTGAAGTGACGTTGCAGATTCTCACATCACATCGTCAGCGGGATGCCCTCACGAAGATCCGCCATTTCATTCAACATTCACTTTCTTATCTCGCGATCCCCTGACAAAATGTTCGGCAGAGTGATGCGTTGCGGTTCCGCTCAGTTTTCGCCTTCCGATATTCCATGAGCGGCTGACACGAATGCTGCTTTTTCTACTGCAACACATCGGGGCAGGAGTCTGAATTTTGAACACACCAGACCCGCATACCTCCCCAGATGTCGAAGAATCCTCTCCAGGTGAGTCCGCCTGTCGAAGAGAGTTACGCGAACTCGCGATGGCCCAGAGACAAGTCAACGTAGCCCTGCTGCTTTATTTCTGTTTCATTCCATTCAGTATCTGGCTGGCCAAGACCGGAGAGAGAGCACCAATCGCCGCGATCACACGGGTTGTCGTTGTCATTGGCCTGCTCGTGTTCTGTATCACCTCTGTCTATCGACTGGCCACCATCTTCCGAGGCAAAGCGATCGCCGTGATTCATGCCCTCGGAATGCTGATCCCCTTTCTGGGATTGATTCTTCTCTTGATCAACAATCAGAAAGCCACAAGCATCCTGCGGAAGAATGGAATCCGAGTCGGCCTGCTCGGTGCGGATCCAAATTCAGTCCCCTCTGGCTGACAGAGGGTAACCACAGACATCAGCAAGTCCGCGACACGCGGAATCGCCCGACCGATCATTTGTTATACCGCAAGAGGGCGAGAACGGATCCCTGCCGCTGGTCTGTTACTGTCCGTTTATCCGTTATTGTCCTCTTCGCTGGACCGCCCTGAGACCACAAATCGCGATGTTCTGAGGGATATGAGCCATCTCTCGGCCTAGGCTTTCACGGGAGGCCCAAGATGAAACTGTTCAACAACACGGTCGGCGCGCTGCTCGTATTTGCATTTGCATACCTGTACCTGAGGCCAACCCAGCCCCCCAACGCCCCGTGGTTCCAGTCCGTTGTTGTGCAAAGCTCACGCCCGGTCCTGGTGAAGTTCGGTGCCGAATGGTGTCCTCCGTGCCAGGCGATGGAGCCCGTCCTGGACGATCTGGCCTCGCAGATGTCGAGCCAGGTAAAGGTCATCCGGATCGATGTCGATCAGATGCCGCAACTCGCCTCGCATTACGGAGTCAGCTCAATCCCCCGCCTCATTCTGTTTAAGAACGGCAAAGTCATTGCCGACCGAAAGGGATTTCATGACACGGGGGACATGAAGCAGTGGATCAATCGCAGTTTGTAAATCACACGACGGTCAGAAGCTGCTTAACCCTAACGAGACTCTGATACGGAGAACTCTTTGGTCGGCTGACTCGAGCAGCTCTTGCTGGGGGGCGATGGCTCGGCAAACCTCAGTCGATCTCTCGTGCTATTCCGGGTACAGTGAGCCAACTCTTTGTTTGGACTCACATCGCCTGCCATGTCGCTTCTGCACCCAGCTCTCATCTATGGATTGGGACTCGCCGCGCTGCCGGTGGTTCTGCATTTCCTGATGAAGCAGAAGCCGAAGCGGATT
>CANJZR010000347.1 GCA_947479075.1 Planctomycetaceae bacterium | reverse complement strand
GAGGAATGTCGCCCCTGCGGCCGTCAAACGAACGACACGCTTGGTTCGGAACAGCAGCGGTGTACCGATCTCCCGTTCCAGATCGGCAATCTGAGTACTCAGCGCGGGCTGCGCGACCAGTGACTTCTCCGCCGCACGGGAGAAGTTGAGTTCTGTCGCGACAGCCACAAAGTAACGAAGATGTCTAAGTTCCATTCGCTAGTTATAGGATAAAACGATTACAGGATCAACAAATATGTATTTTAAAAATAACAGAATGGCACCGATAATCCTGATGTGACCGCGGGAATTGGAGATGTCATCGCAAGGTCGCACGAATCGAATATCAGCATGCGGAGGAATCGAGATGACGGCAACACCCGAGAACGAGACGCTTTTTCAACCACTTCGCCTGGGGGCGATTGAGCTTCCACATCGAATCGTGATGGCCCCTCTGACGCGGGCACGATCCACGGATCGAGTGCCGAATGCTCTGATGGAGGAGTATTACCGACAGCGCAGCAGTGCGGCCCTGATTATTTCTGAAGCGACTGCGATCAGCGAACAGGGGTATGGCTGGCAGGGCACACCCGGCATTTACACGGACGCTCAAGTGCGAGGGTGGCGAAACGTGACGGATGCTGTTCACGACCAGGGTGGCCGCATATTTCTGCAACTCTGGCATATGGGACGCGTTTCCCATCCCGACTTTCAAGGAGGTGGGCTCCCCGTGGCGCCCAGTCCGATTGCAGCGGATGGCGAGGCACATACTCCAACCGGGAAGAAGCCTTACGTCGTCCCGCATGAACTCCGTGTTTCTGAGATCGCAAACATCGTTCATGACTATGCCGATGCGACTCGCAGGGCGCGCAGTGCGGGATTCGATGGCGTTGAAATTCACGGTGCCAATGGCTACTTGATCGACCAGTTTCTCCGCGATTCGGCCAACCAGCGGAGTGATGGGTATGGGGGTTCCATAGAAAATCGCAGTCGCTTCCTGCGGGAGGTTGTCGAAGCGGTCACCGCCACCTGGTCTGCCGATCGCGTCGGAGTGCGATTGAGCCCAACGATGATGGGAAACGGGATGGCCGACAGCAACGCGGTGGCGTTGTACTCCTACGTCGGAGCGATGCTCAGCCGGTTTAATTTGGCCTACCTGCATGTCGCCGAAGCGATCCGACCGGGCCGGCTCTACAACGGCGATGCACCGCGAGTCACGCCGTCGATTCGAAAGGCTTACAGTGGAGTACTGCTGGCGAACGGAGGCTACGACAAGTCTTCTGCGGCAGATGCCATCCGCCGTGGTGAGGCCGACGCCATCGTGTTCGGTCAGAAATTCATCGCCAACCCGGACTTGCCTGAACGAATGCGAGTCGACGCAGCGCTCAACGAGGCTGATCCAGCATCGTTCTATGTGCCAGGTTCCAAAGGCTACACAGACTATCCGGCGTTGAGCAGCACTTGAACACAAGAGCCATCCCCAGATTGTGGTGAAGGATGTCCGCCCATGATCTGCAAATCATCACTTTCAGGAGTGCAAACACACATGGCCAATACTTCAATCACATCATCGCAGGGTCATTCCGCGGTCCACTGGGCCATCAAGCTGACGGCAAAAGCCGGCAAAGAAGCAGAGCTGGAGAGTGCACTGGAGCGTTTTGTACAACGCTCGCTGGGTGAACACGGCGCTGTCGGGGTCCACTTGTTTCGTTCGACAACAGAAACAGGCGGTCGAGACTTCTTTCTCCATCGTTCATTTCTGAGCAAAGAACACAGCCGCCAGTTCTACGAGTCAGAGATGTACCGTCAATATCAAGCGGAAACCGACGACCTGATCGAGGGGGACGCGGTGATTCGTCCTCTGCACGGATTTGAGGCATTCTTCCATCGCGGCTGCGGAACACCGCCGCGTTGGAAAATGGCGATCGTCACATGGCTAGGTGTCTTTCCTGCGGTGTTGTTCTGGTCCTGGTTACTTTCGACACACCTCTCCAGATTGCATCCAGTCGCTGTCACAGCAGTCGTCACCATCCTCGTCGTCGTTTCCCTGACCTGGGCAATCATGCCGCGACTGCACGGGGTCTTGCGTCCCTGGCTCAATACAGCAGTTGACGATGCCTGCTTGCGAGTCCCTCAGCATTAAGACGACTGCTGAGCAATTCCGAGGTCCTTCACGGCGTTACGAAAACCACCTCGCTCTCCGGTTTGGAGAGCGAGGTGGAAGCGGCTGCTTACTTCTGACCGATGTGCTTCGTCAGGAATTCCCGCATCAGCTGAGCGATCTCGTCGCCATTCGACTCCAGGGCGAAGTGCCCGGCATCGAGCAGGTGGAACTCTAAGTTCTTAAGATCCCGCTTGTAAGGTTCTGCTCCCGCTGCGGGGAAGATCTGGTCGTGCTCACCCCAGACGATGAGCATCGGAGGTTGGTGCTGGCGAAAGTACTCCTGCCACTGGGGATATAACGCGGGATTACTTCCGTAGCTGAGAAACAGGTCGAGCTGGATTTCGTTGTTCCCCTCACGGTCGAGAAGATATTGATCATGTGCCGGGCCGTCGGGGCTGATCCGTTGGGGATTCTTGACGCCATGGGTGTATTGCCATTTCGTTGCGTCATAAGTGAGGATTGCTTTCAGTGCGTCTCGCTTGGCCACGCTGGTTGGCTCACTCCAATAGGCTTTGACTGGCTTCCAGAACTCGTTGTCGAGCCCTTCGTTATAGGCATTGCCATTCTGCACCACGATCGCTGTGACCCGCTCGGGATGGGCGACCGCGAGTCGGTAGCCAACCGGGGCTCCGTAGTCCTGAACGTACAGGGCATAGGATTTGAGACCGACCTTTTCGGTGAACTTCTCCATGACACTGGCGAGATTGTCAAAGGTGTATGCGAACTTGTCGTGTGCGGGCATCGAGCTGTGGCCAAAGCCGGGGTAATCCGGGGCGATGACGTGATACTTGTCAGCGAGCGCGGGAATCAAGTTGCGGAACATCTGCGAGCTGGTGGGAAACCCGTGGAGCAGCAGCACCGTCGGTGCGTCAGCTGGACCTGCCTCGCGGTAGAAGATTTCGAGGTCATCGACCTTCACGGTTTTGTGAAGAACTTCTACAGCCGTTTTCGCGGCAGAAGTCGGCTGCATCGGAGGCTCGGCGAAAGTCATTCGACTCCACCCGGTTGAACAGAGGACAGCAGAGAAGACGAGAGTGGAGACATACTTGTTGAATCGGAGCATGGTGATCTTCCTGAATGGGTTTTGAGAAATGTGGGGAGAGAATCACTGAACATCAGGGATTCCCGGATGTTCCAATGGCCTCGCACCTGGAGCAGGCCAGAAGAACTTGCGATCGGATTCCGCAATGGCCACATCGTTGATGCTGGCTTCACGTCGCCGCATCAGTCCGTCCTCGTTGAACTCCCAGAGTTCGTTGCCGTAGCTGCGATACCAGTGGCCGACACTGTTGTGCCACTCGTACTGAAAGCGGACGGCGATTCGGTTCGCGGAGAATGCCCACAGCGACTTCACGAGCCGGTACTCGAATTCGCGATTCCACTTCGCCGAGAGGAAGTGACGAATCTGCTCTCGTCCGGCGACGAAGTCACTGCGGTTCCGCCATTCAGAATCCTCGCTATAGGCGAGTGCCACACGATCGGGGTCACGCGAGTTCCAGGCGTTCTCGGCGAGACGGACTTTTTCAGTCGCGGTCTCCACCGTGAATGGCGGTACAAGGAGAGTTGAGGGGACGGAACTTGGAGTTGCGGTCAGCATCGGAGGCTCCTGCAGGCGACAAGCCTCAAGAACCGGTGGCTCACCATGAGCCACCGGGAAATGTGGTCGATTCAACGACCGTTATCGCGTCTGGTCACAACCGGGAATCGAAGCGCACGCTTCGCGGTGATCGATGATCGGCTCGGCCTTGGGGAAATCGATGTCGGTCTCGGCTACGTGGTTGAAGTAGTTCGTGAAGATGTTCAGGGCCACGTTCGCCACGATCTCTGCAATCGCTCCGTCGTCGAAGCCAGCGCTCCGGAGAGTTGCCAAGTCCCCGTCGGAGACACGGCCACGCTGTTCTACCAGCAGGCGGGTAAATCCGAGCAGGGCATCGTTCTTCGAATCGACAGCTGTGGCGCGACGGCTATCCAGGATCTGCTCCGAGGTCAGTCCGACCATCTTGCCGATGGTCGAATGAGCGGCGAGGCAGTAGTCGCAGCTGTTCGCTTGCCCGACGGCCAGAGCGATCTGCTCACGGGTCTTTGGCGACAGACTTCCCTGGCTGAGCGAGCCACTCAGTCCCAGGTATCCTTCCAGGACAGCCGGAGAGTTCGCCATCGCCCGGGTCATATTGGGAACCAGTCCCAACTTACCCTTCACAGCTGAGAGCAGTTCCTGAGCTTTTCCGGTGGCAGCTTGGGGAGCGATTTGATGGATGCGAGACATGATCAGTTCCTTGGTTTCGATGAAAATCGGCCAGTCGCGAGATTCGCTGGCAACGGAGGAGACGTAATACAGATCTCGTGCCAATGTTTTTGGTATTGTGTAACATGAAACGTGTCATGAGTTTGTGTTATATGTGATTGTGTTTTGTGTGTCACGAGATTTCGTGATTCAATGAATATTCGTTGTCGACAACGAAATATCGTTACACTTTGAAGCATGACCACGACCTTTCAATCTCCGGCGATCCTGGGCGACCCTCGACTCATCCTGCTGGAACTGGCGGGGCGGCACCATCTGCCCGAACTGCTGCCCTTGGCCGTTCG
>CANJZR010000346.1 GCA_947479075.1 Planctomycetaceae bacterium | reverse complement strand
TGTTCCGGAGCAACATACCGGAGGGTGCCAATGAAGTCGCCGGAGCGAGTCAGCGTGTGGTCTTGCGACTCCATCTTGGCCAGACCGAAATCGGTGACCCAGATGGTTCCCGTGAAGTCGAGCAGGAGGTTGGCGGGCTTGACATCGCGGTGCAGGATCCCGTGATGATGGGCGTGCTCCAGTGCGGACGCCACATCAATCACAATACGGGACACCTCATTCCAGAACGATCTCTTGCTCCGTGACTCGGATGTCTTTCCGGAAGGCTGAGTGGCAGCGGGCGGTGTCGCTGACTCTCTGGCTGCGGACTGAACGACGACTCGTGGTGTTCCCGCGGAATCGCTGTATTCGTGAATACTGACCGCCATCAAGGGAGAGGGGTACGTGGCGGAATCGTCGGCCCCGTCGGTCACCGTGGGATGTTCATCGGGAGCGGATGAAAGTCCTGCCTGGGCACGCAGAATTTGTTTCACAGCCCCCGCGAGCGACAGGACTCCGGCCTGACTCGGAGACGCGGAGGAATCCGACCTGGCGTGGGATTGAGCTTCCCGCCATGTTCGAATCATCCGGTTCAGCGGGACGCCATCAATGAACTGCATGGCATAGAACTGCAGCCCCTGATCCTCACCAACTCCGTAGATCGGGACGATGTTCGTGTGGTGCAACTTGGCGGCAGCGGACGCTTCGCGGCGGAAGCGAGCCTTCTGTCGCGTGGTCATGCCAATCTGGGTGCCCAGGACCTTGAGGGCGACCCGGCGGTGCAGCGACTGCTGTTCCGCTTCATAAACCACGCCCATGCCTCCGCGACCCACCTCGCGCATGATCCGAAAGTCGCCCAGCTGGGAGACAGGAGCCGGGCCGATCGAAGCGGGAGCCCCTCCCGAAGATAGAGTCTTGTGCAGCTTGAGCTGTTCCAGTTCCAACATCGTCGGGAACAGCTCAAGGATCTCTTCAGCGAGTTCGGGATACAACGCAGCGTACTCTTCGATCGAAGCACGCTCCCCCTGCCGGCGTCGGGAGATAAAATCCTCGGCGAGGCTGTCGAGATCGTGTGGATCAGAGGTTTCAGGCATCCCGAGGTCGTTCCAGGAAAGCAGAGAGTGAGCCGAGAGATTCTTTGAGTCGTTTGAGAGCCCGGATGTATCGAATGCTGGCTGCTTTCACCTGAATGCTGAGGACTTGAGAGACCTCGTTATTGGTGAGTTCCTCGAAGTGCCTGAGGGCCAGGATCTCGCGGTCGATGGGCTCCATCGACTCGATGGCTTCTTCGAGCTTGCGAGCTGTCTCTGCTTTCATCAGCGCCTCGCTGGGGCTGGTGAAGCCGCCGAGCAGCTGACGGGCGATCGCGTGGGATGTGTCGCGCGAGAAGTCGTTCTCGATGGACACCTCGCGAAAAGCATCCCGCATCTTGGCACCGAGATGTCGACGGTGCACATCGACGATCGTCTGCAATACGATCAAACGCAACCAGACGAAGAACGTCATCCCTTCCGTAGTGAAGAAGCTCGGAATCCGCTGAGCTGCCGCGAGCCACGCCTCCTGCAGCACGTCGTCCGGATCAACGCGAGTCGCAGCCATCGGATCGAGCCGAAACGCGACCAGTCGACGAAACCGGGCGTGATGTCGGGTGAATTCCTCGGCCAACACCGCTTCCGGAGACGCCTGCAACCGCTCGCGCAGTTGGACCTCTTCCGCAGAAATCGGTGTGGGTTCAGACTCAGACATGTTGTTCAGGCTGAGGTAGAGAACGGAAGCTATCGGTAAAGTCTACACCCGGAACCGACCAGAGTCATCTCGCGGTATCAGGCTGGATTGACCAACCGAAGCCTGAGTGACCAATACACGATAAGTATCAACGCTCATGTCGACATCGGAGTCGACCGAGTCCGTTTGGATATCCTCAGGACTTTCGCAGCATTCCGTAGCGCTAAGACGCCACTCTCAGCTGGATTTCCTCGGATTTCAGAGAGACGATAGCGATGCCCAGTCGTTCGGCCAGCGAGACGACCTCTGGCTCATCGAGCAGAATTGTCATACCGCTTTCGATCGCCAGGACGCGTGCTCCGGCCTCCTGCATGGTCTGGATCGTCTGAACACCAATCGTGGGGACATCGAAACGCATGTCCTGCTGTGGCTTGGCGACCTTCACGATGACCAGGTTGCCACGTTTGCACAGGGTTCCTGCGCGGCGAATGCACTGGTCGGTCCCCTCGATGGCCTCGACGGCGATCACAGCTGTGTCCTGGACAATGACCGTCTGGCCAATGTCGAGTCGCCCCATCTCCTTGGCCAGATCCCAGCCAAAGCGAATGTCTTTCCATTGAGCCGCTGTGGGCTGACGCTTGGTGATGAATCCGTGTTTCACGAGAAGCTCCGGACAGAAGGTCAAGGCAGACTCAAATGTGAGACCATCGCGCTCGAACTCGCGGATGACAGCCAGCAGCAACGTATCGTCGGACTTGTTGTTCGTCGCATAGCGGAACCACATGTGCAAGGTTCGCATATCAGGGAGCAAGCGGAAGATTCGCCACGGGTCGAACAGGACCTGTTTGTGAACCTTGCCCGCCATGACGACACGGCTCACTCCGTTTCTTTTGAAGAATCGGATCGCCGAGCCGAGACGGGCGAGCGGAGTGAACTGGACCTTGTGGCAGTATTTCGGCATCTCGTCGTCCGCCATGCCAGCGACGGCGCTGCAATAGACGGAGAACCCCTGTCGACGCGCCTGTTCCGCAAAGACAATCGGGAAACGTCCCCAGCCCGCGAGCAAGCCAATGCGCTCGTTCGCGTGAGGTCGAATCGGAATTGTCATCGGCGACGTGGAAGACATGGGAGTCACGAGAGGGCTGAGGGTTTGATGGACCATAAACCGGCCTCTTATGCGGCATCCTTCTTGTGAGCGAGAGCCGCGAGCTGCTGCTCCAGTTCACCAACTTTCTTGATGAGTTCCGGCAGTCGCTGCGTCGCCAGAACGATCCGCAGCTGTTCTTTGTCCGGACGGGCAGGAATGCCGTACTGTGTGGTACCGGCGGCAATGTCGCCCAGCACCCCTGCTTTTCCACCGAGGGTCGACTTCTCACCCAGATGAATGTGATCTGCCACGCCGACCTGGCCGGCACAGCGGACGTAATCCCCGGTCGAGACAGAGCCCGCAAAGCCGACCTGAGACGCGAGAGCGTTGTGCTTTCCAATGCGGCAGTTGTGGGCAATCATGACCAGATTGTCGATCTTGGTCCCCTGCCCGATCAGCGTCTCACCCACCATGGCCCTGTCGATCGTGGCGCAGGCTCCGATTTCTACGTCGTCCTCGATCAGGACTGTCCCGGTATGAGGAATCCGGACGTACTGGCCTCTGACAAAACGATAGCCAAACCCATCCGCTCCGATCACTGCGTTCGCATGGATGATGACGCGAGATCCGACTGACACATTCGGGTACAGGACCGTATTGGGGTGCAGCGTAACATCGTGCCCCAGCTGGCAACCTTTGCGAATCACGACACCCGCGTGAATGTCACAGCGATCCCCGATCGTCACGCCTTCATCAATGACCGCTGAGCTGTGAATGTTGGCGTCCTGGCCGATCTTCACAGAGGGATGGATCAATGCCTTGGGGGAGATGCCCGTCGAAACACGTTGGTCGAGTGGACGAAAATGCAGCATCAGGGTGATGAAGGCCGCTTGCGGATCGGCAACGGCGATCAGCGGGCACTTCAGGGTTCGCTGCGCGGCTTCCACTGCAATTTGAGGCAGAATCAACGCCCCAGGATCCTTGCCGTTCAGCAGCTTCAAGCGGCGATCGTTTTCAATAAAAGTGACCTTTTCAGGGGTCACACAGTCGAGTGCAGCGACATCTCGGATCGCCTTCTGCGAGTCTCCAACAACAGTCCCCTGAACGAGACTGGCCAGCTCTGCAACGGTAGATGACATGGCAGCGGACTCCGTTCCGCAATTGACTAACGAGTGGTCTGATTCCGAATCCCTGGAACCGTGGGGCGAGTTGTATCGGAAACCGTGAAACAGACGCAACATCGGTTCGCGGGCCGCTGCAACTTCGCCATCCGGCCAGTCGTCCCCACTGACCGTTTCCCAAGCGCAATTCCAAGATTGCCCTTAACTAGCCCATTATTAAGATTTTAGGGAAAAATCAACATTGCGGCTTGCGGGGTTTGAGAAGCATGCGAGTTGTGCGTAGCATGTAACGGTAATTACTGACCTGCGATTTGTCCGGCATGTAACGCCGTCTGCTTCTCGGAGTTGACCAAGCTTACAGGGCAGTTCGGTCCGAGAGCGGGTCAATCAGTGAGACTGGCGATACAGAAATGCCGGGGTCCTCCTCTGGGTAGGGGGATATTGCCTCTTTTGAATGGGAAGTTGGGAAGCCATGGTTCAGAACCTCAATCGACGAAGTGGAAAAGCAGGGCGCTGGTTTAAGGGCGGAGCGATCTGTCTGTTGCTGGCCACGGCTTCTTCATGGGCCGTTGAGGATCAACCAGCAGCCGTTGGGTTGCGTGGCTTGATTCCATCGAAGTCGCCTCAGGGGCTGCAGTCGAAAGATTTCGAACTGCTCGACGGAAACTGGGCCGAATGGGGAACCCAGACCAACGAACTGGTCGAGAAGCTCTACTCCGAAGATCCACTGGACGTTGCCGCTCAACGCGATCTGCTGGCCAAACTGAAGGCCAAAGTGGCCGTCATGCAGACGGCTTTGAACGACGTGTCCTACACCCAGCTGCA
>CANJZR010000345.1 GCA_947479075.1 Planctomycetaceae bacterium | reverse complement strand
GACCTGACCATTCTGCCACTGGAGGTCAGCGATCAAGGTCGTCATAAATGCCTCTTCGCCCATCGCCTTCTGGAATCGCTGAGCGCAGGCCAGAGCCTCCGCGAAGTTCTCCTTGACGGCAAAATAATCCATCGAGAGCAAGTCGACTGCGGAATCATTCGGGTACAGACCACGGAAACGCTCGATGACTTCCTGGTGGGCCTTGTCATCCCCGGCCATCTGAGCAGCCTTCAACTCAATCAGCATGCAGAATTTTTCATTCCGCACTTCCTTGGGCAGCTTCGCTGCGATGGCGGCGACCTTCTGCGGCTCATTTGCCTGGATGGCGTTGGTCATCTCTTCCAGCTGTCCCAGGCTTTTCAACAGAGCACTTTCTTTGCCGGCCAGCTTTTGCAGGAGCCCTTTGTTTTTCTGGGCGACCGCAGGCACGAAAAATCGTCTCATCGACTGCGAGTAATCCTCACCCGTCGATGCGATCCGGACGTCGATGGCTTGAACCTGCCCCTGTTCTTCTTTCAGCAGGAAGTCGTGAAAGGTGATTCCGCCCGCAGCGGGCAACAATCGAAATTTCACTCGCGTGCCGTCGGCATCCTTGAAGGTGCGAATGTATTTGAAGCCACCGCCGTTCTTGACTTCATTGGCAACCATGCCCAGCAACCCCTGCGGCGTGGCAGCGGCTTGCTCAACTCCCATGCGAAATTCATCGATCTCTTCCGGGCTGGCCCCCACTCCCCGGGCACAGCGGGCCATCAGTGACTTCCAGTCGATGAGATCAGCAGCCCCTTCGCCGCTATCGATGGCTTTTACCAGTGATTCCGACCACTCCAGTGCCTTCTTCTCGGGGACCGGGGCAAGTGCAGCTGGCTTCGCTTCGGCATAGGTCATCACGGGCAGTGCAGCCCAGGTTCCCACGACGAACACCCATGCCGTCGCGAGTGAAACAATCCTGTTCATGATCTCAACCGTTCCTTCAGTAGAGAGATTGTGTGTGGCGTGAAGTGGCTATGGTAGTCCAATGCAATTTCCGACTGCCACGTCACTTTTTATGAGACTCCAGAAACTTCTTCAGTTCCTCAAATTCAGGAGTTTTGATGAACTCCTCGTAGAATTCGTCCTCCTCGAAGTCTTGGGGTGTCCGTTCGACGCCGAATTCTCTCACGAGTTTTTGAAGTGTCTTGTTGATCGTGGCGTATTCCTTTCGGAACCCAGCCACGGTGATGAGCATCCAGTATGTATCAACACAGTCGGGTTCCAACTCGATGGCTTTCTCGGCTGATTCCAAGGCTTCGTCGAGCCTTTCGGCCGCAGCCTGAAGGTAAGCAATCTTCATGACGATAAACGCCTCTTCTCCGTGGCTATCGCGAAACCGTTCGGCACATGCCAGAGCCTTTTCGAAATCGCCCGTCAATCTGAAGGATTCAATCGAGTGGAGGTCGATAGCTGGGTTGTCCGGTTCCAGGCGACGAAACCGTTCAATGATCTCCCGTTGAGCTTCCCCATCCGACTGCAATTGAGCAGCGGCCAACTCGATCATCAGACACTCTTTCTCATCTCGGATTGCAGCAGGAAGCTTGGCTGCGAGCGAAGCGACTTGGTCGGACTTGTCTTCCAGGATCGCCTGGGTCATCGCTTTCAATTCAGCGGAATGATCGAGGAACAGAAGTTCATTCTCGGTTAACGTGTCACGCAGTCCTTCGTTATCTCTGACAAGCAGCGGAAGCAAGTTCCTTCGAATCGTTTGGGATGCATCGTCACCATTAGCTACCATTTTTATATCGATAGCGACAAATCGCCCGGTTTCTTCCGTGAGAAGGTAGTCATCGAATTGGACATTACCATCAGGCAGTAAGAGTCGGAGTTTGACCCGCGTTCCCTCCCGATCTTGAAAGACTCGCATGACTTTGTATTGGTAACCGTCAAGATGTTGATTACGTATTTGTCCTAAATGGCCACCGTTAGGGGACACAAAGAACCATCGAACGCCATTCTGGGAAGCCGCCCTGGTTCTGTCTGAGACATCGAGCCCCTTGAGAGTGCGCGCCGTCATGGCGCTCCAACTGAAGAGTGGTGATGCATCCTCATCTTTTTGGATAACATCGATTAAACGGTTGGCCCACTCGATGGCGTCCTTCTCCTCTATCTGGGGAATAGAGGCTTCATTCTCATCCGCGTGAGACACCAACGGCAGCGATGCGTATGTCCCAATGGCAAGCAATAACGCTGTCGCGACAGAGGATATTCTGCTCATGGACGCAACACTTCCTCAAAACGAGTGGTACGTGACGAGGATTCAAATATCGTAGTACATCGCGAACTCCCACGGATGTGGGCGTTCGCGGATGGCCTGGACTTCATGGGTTTGTTTGTAAGAGATCCACGCGTCGATGACATCTTCGGTGAAGACATCTCCCCGCAACAAGAAGTCGCGGTCCTCACGCAGGGCGGCCAGTGACTCGTCGAGCGAGTTCGGCACGCTGGCGTAGCCTTTAAGCTCCTCAGGAGAGAGGCCGTAGATGTCTTTGTCGAGCGGTTGTCCCGGCTCCAGTCGGCGCTGGATACCGTCGATCGCCGCCATCAGCGTGGCTGACATCGCCAGATAAGGATTCGCCGACGCATCGGGACAGCGGAACTCGAACCGCTTGCTGGCAGGGCGAGAATTGTGAACCGGAATGCGGATCGCCGCCGAACGGTTGCGGAAGCTGTAGGTCAGATTGATCGGAGCCTCGAATCCGGGGACCAGTCGCTTGTAGCTGTTGGTCGTGGGGCAGCAGAACGCCATCAGGGCCTTCGCATGATGCAGCACTCCCGCGAGGGCATGCAGGGCGATCTGGCTCAAGCCGCCATACCCATCTCCCGCGAACAGTGGCTGGCCGCCCTTGCTCAACGAGAAGTGCAGATGCAGCCCCGAGCCATAGTCGTTCCAGAGTGGCTTGGGCATGAAGGTCGCCGACTTGCCGCGCGCCGCTGCGACGTTCTTGACGATATATCTGTATTGCAGCAGGTTGTCGGCAATCTTCAGCATCGGACCGTAAGACAGGCCTATGGCACAGTGCCCTCCGGTGGCTGAGCCATGGTGCTGGCTGCTGACATCGACTCCGCATTCCTGCAGCTTCAGCATGATCTCGGTACGCAGATCCTGCAGCGTGTCGCTGGGCGGAGTGTTGAAGTACCCCTCGCGGCGGCGGATCTTGTACCCGGCATCGGCACCGGTTCCCGACTGGCCTCGGGCCCACTCACCTTCGCCGCTGTCGAGGTGGTAGAAACCGGAGTGTTCTGTCTGGTCGAAACGCACATTGTCGAAGACGAAGAACTCAGCTGCGGGACCAAAGTTCGCGATATCGGCGATCCCGGTGGACTGCATGTACTGTTCCGCCTTCAGGGCCACATTGCGCGGGTCCTTGGCGTAGCTCTCTCCGGTCACCGGGTCGTGGATGTTGCACGTCATCGCCAGCGTCCCGGACAGGAACGGGTCGACGGTGGCTGTTTCCGGCTGAGGGATCACCAGCATGTCGCTCTCGTTGATCGACTGCCAGCCTCGGATCGACGATCCGTCGATCGTAAAGCCCTCGGTGAAGCTCTCTTCTGTCAGAGCTTTGACGGGGATCGTGAAGTGTTTTTGGGTCCCGGGAAAATCCATGAACCGCAGGTCCACGACTTTAATCTCGGCACGTCGGCAGAGGGCCAATACTTCCTTCGGAGTCATGAGAATCACCAGTTGCGTCGGCAACCGTCCAGCAAAGAACACACACCTGACTTCGCGATCGCTGGGTTAATGGTAAAGACATGCGCCATCGAAGGATAGCCGTCATTGGCCAGCGTCCCCGATTCATGGGAATCTGGCTGATATCCGCGAGCCGCTGGCTTCAAAACAGCACGCCCAAACACCTCCCGCTTTCTGCCTTCCTTCGTTCCCTTGCTTTGCTTCTGTTCAATACTTCTCTGCATCTTTTCAATCAACTCGTGTGTTTGGTTGTGTCACTGAACAACGTCACGTTGATGAACGGCAGAAGAAATGGAACACAAGGCAACGAAGAGAACGAAGGAAGAGGAGGTGAAGTGAGGGGCGGTCACTGGTCGTTACTTGTGATTCAGGAACTCCCAGATGGCATCGAATTGTTTCTGGGCGTCGCCGTCGAGGACCTGGCGGACCTTGGTTGTCTTGCCATCGGCTGCGAGCTTGGGCATGCGGGTTCCGATGTCGTAACGCGGAGGATCGATCACCCAGCGGCGGTAGAAGTCATACCGCATCCGTTCGCGGGAGAGAGCGAAGTTAATCCCGGGAGCGAGGAGTGTCTTGGCGTCACCGGTGGGTGGCTCCGCTCCGAGGGCGTGACACTGCCGACAATCCAGCATCTCCTTCTGCATCAACTTCGCTCCAATCTCTGCTCCGTGGGGAATGGGTGTGGGGCCGTTCTCAACATCGTGACCGGGAATGCCATGCTGTGCAGCCAGACCGGCTGCGAGGACATCAGCATACGCCGGGAAGGCAGGCATCCGGGCCTTCAGCCAGGGACGGGGACGCTCGGGATGTTCCCCTTTAAGCAGCTTTGCCACCCACGCTTCGTGAAGCTTCTCTCCGGTCCAGGTCAGCTGGGGCAGGAGTTCGGGTGCCAGTCCAGTCTCACCCTCTTCCGTGATCAACTCACCCCGGGGGCTGGTTTGAGTATCGCGTGTATGACAGGCCACACAGTTGAGTCGGCGAATCAACGTTTCGGCACGTTCGGGCAGGGATTCTGGTGATTC